>CAYMUZ010000038.1:0-13690 GCA_964393875.1 uncultured bacterium
CATTTCCCGGCGCGTATAGATTTCCTTCCCCTCAAATTCAAGCCGGGTAATAAGCTCGATTTCTTTTGATGAAAGGGCCGCTGGCCTTATTATTTTTTGTTTCATATTAGTTACCATATAGATACTTTTCTGAAAGTAAAAATAATATAGCTTTAGACCCTCCCGCCGTCAACAGGGATATCTTGAGAGGAAAATTATCCTCATGCTCCCGGCCCGTTCTTCATTTATCCCCGCTTCAGGTATGCGAAATCATGTTTGCGGCTCCCAAACTGGAGCAACTTCCGGTCAGAGAACGTTTTGAACTCTTTTGCCGGGAACACGGTCTTTCTTCCGACGAAACCCGGCATTGAGGAAGAAAAAAACGAATCCCCACTCCGGAAGATTAAGAAATCTTTCGCATTCCCGCCCCAGCCCAAGCGAAAAATCACTGGCAAGGATTTTAAAAAACCGGCGAGCCTTAAAAGGGCGATTGTCCGCGGATATCCAGAAGCAGGGCTTTCCCGTCAGGGGTAAATTGAAAGACGAATTCCGCAGACCCTTCGCTGAGAGCCGGCTGGCCAGTGCGCGAATCCATGGTTCTTTTTTTCCAACGACCTTGAATGGCCGCTTTGTCCCCTTCAACCACCGTTTGATTGGCGATAAAATGCAGATCTACGCCACTGATACTGCCCCGCTCATCCGCAAGATCAGAACGCAGGTTCGTTTCGCCTTGGCGGTAATCTTCGCTGACGCCTCTAAAGAATTCTGAAAAATCTCTGTCTTCGTAAGCCCGCCGTAGTGTTTCGAGCGCTTGCGCGGCCCGGTCTTCTTTGGCCCAGCGCTCTTGTGATTCAGGCGGCGCCTGGCCCATGGCTAAGAGAAATGGGGATGCAACGGTGAAAAAAGTAGCCACAAAAAGAAGTTTAATAATTTTACGCATCCCTCACCCCAACCTTCTCCCAAAGGGAGAGGGAGAAATCGCCCAAGCATTTTAAAATTTGCATATCAGCTCCGCTCTTAAGTTGTGTTCTGAAAAACTCTGTGTGTCCATGTTGTGCGCGTAATCTGTCGTCGCGTAACTAATTTTAAGCGTGGTTCCCTGCAATCTGGGGATTTGATACTCCAGCCCCACATCGGCGTCAAATTTAAGCGAGTCGGAATCCTCCGCATGACGCCGGTTGTTTTCCAGCGAATAGCGCTGATTCAATTTTAAGCCGTGTTTGAAATCCAGATCCAGCCCGATCGTGGTGCGGTAACGGAGATCCCGGCCGCCCGCTTTGTCATACCCGTCATAGATGAGGGATTCGCGCAGGGAAGGAACCGTGTCGATGCCATGCCAGGTCTGGTGCACCCGCGCTCCGAGGTAAGTTTCGTGGGTCAAGCGTTCATTGGCTTTTTGGAAATCATCGTCCTCATGACGAATAGTCCAACCAGAACTCCAGTTGATTTTCTTTGCCTTGAATTCGTCTTCAATGCCAATTTCATTGGAAACAAAATCCACCTGGCCTGAGTTTGCGTCATCGGAAATCCGGCGCCGCTGTTCCCAAAACAATCGTGAGAAAAAATCCTGCAGCTTCCAATCTGCGGAGGAGGGTGTCCAGGAAATCGAGGCATTCGGCACGTGCAGATAAGTGCGTTTTTCCGCCGTGCTTTTGTTGAGCTTGTTGTACTGGACACGGTAGCCCGAATCCATGGAGAGGGCCTTGTTCCATTTGTAATTGGTTTTGCCGGTAAAATTCACGCGGTCCGAAACGGCCGAGCCGGTCAGGGTGTCGAATCTTGGCGTGACCCATTCGTAAAGAAGTTTTGTTTTGGCTTTTTTCGTCCATTGCGTCTGACTATTGACACGCAGAGCAGTGCCGACGTTGCGACCCTCCGTAGGATCGCGCGTGTCTTCGTCGGTCCAGCTTTCGGCAATTTCGGAATCCAGCGTGGATTTGCCAAAAAAAGTACCGTGGCTATTGATGCTGCCGACGCGGCTTTCGGCTGCCTTGATGCCAAAATTGCGCTCCACACTGCCTTTGTCATCCTTGGTTCCGGCAAAGTTAAAGCCCAGCCGGCCGTCTTTGATCGTTTTGTTGTCGATCACTTGGGCTTCAGCGCGACCGCCATAAACCTGGCGTTCGAAAGCTCGGGTTTCATCCGCGCGCCCGGAAATACCGGCCACGCCCTTGGCCTCGAAACGATCGGTTTTGTATGCGGCCTGAAAACCTTCTAAAGATTCGCCAAGCGTGTATTGGGAAAAGTCACCGAAAAAATCGCCGAACGTTAGCTTGCTCGTTTTGTTATAAAATTCGCTGGTCAGCCCTAAAAGATGAACGTCTCTGCGCTTATCAATTTGCGGGTCTTGGGTTCGGCGCGCATGAATGTCAGTGTGGGAAGTCCAGCCATAAGGAAGCGCTTGATCGATCTTGAGCTTGAGAATATCCGTCAGAAATTCGCCGGGTCGCAGAATGGTTTTATCGCCGGCGCCGCCCGTGCGGTGCATTTCAGCGGCAAAAGAATTCTCGCCATGAATGGAGAGGCCGGGGAACTTGGAAAACTGGTCGGGCTTGGCGGTTTCTGCGGCGTGCGCGTGCGGCAAAAACAAACTCACGTAAAAGACAACCCCAAGAAAAAAATGAAGAACCCTGTTATTTGTAATAGGCATGCCTTACACAAGCGTGTAATCTTGCCGGACCGTCTTGGCTTCGCGGTCGATGGCAATAAACGTATCGGCAGGATCAAGCACAAAAGTCAGGCGGCCGCTTTTGCCGGCATCGCCAGGATTAAAAATAATTAAATCCGTGGTTCGAAAAACCACTTCCTGATTGGCCTGCACATCCCCCGTAAAAGTGAGCCGGTCGCCGGAAATGCTGTCGGTAATCTCGAGCAGGATGCCCGTGACATCAATATTTTTTGGGTTGTCGGTGATGCGGATTCTGGCTTCGCCGGCAAGAGGCCGCCCTGTTTGCATGGCATCAAAATTGACTTCCTCCAGAGCGCCGTCGGTGTAATTGGCAAAAACATCTACAATTTCAAACGTAAGCGGAATAAACTTCGTGCTGGTGAGAAGCTCGGAAGCCACCACGTTCAAAGCCGTGGCTTTGGATTCGCGGCTGCCCTCGTCTTCGATTTTTCTCAAGGTTTCCGCTACACCGCTAGGGACTCCGGAAGCAGCCGCTACATCCGGTGAGCGGGCGCCAAAAAGCGGATTGGCCCCACGCATTTTCAACAGTTTTAAGCGGCCATCTTCGGATGCGAAAACAAAATCCAGCGATTGCCCCCTGGCCACCACTTGAGTGGCTGCCGCAGTCGTCGAATAACGTATCTCCCAATCGATCTGAACGCTTTTGCCATCGGGTGTATCCACGGTATTCTTGAAAAACAAATTGACCTTGATGCCGTCAAAGTCGCGGAAGTCGCGCCGGATAAATTCTTCCAATTCGCCGTGGTTGGGAAAATCATCGGAAACCCGGGACATAAATCCGGAATAATCCTTGTTTTCGTAGTCGTCCGCCATTTCTCGCAAAACTTTTTCGGGGTCTTCGTTTTCGGTTTGGACGCCGCTGAAACGAAAGCGGTTTTTGGGATAGCCCGTCACGTCCACCGTCGTGCCGTCTTTGAGCACAGCCTTTAGCGCCACTTCATAGGTTTCTCCGGGTTCGGGCTTAAATTCATAGTCCCATTGCGGCTTGGCCTCCAGTTCCTCCCATTTTGTGCCGCCGTCCGTACTGAGCATGAGGTGATCCACAGGCACGTTCGCTTGCAGCCGGCCGGAGACCCGCACGATTCCGTCTTTAATGCCCTCCATGGGAATCACTGGGGGAATATCTTCCAGCGGTTCGCCGTTGATTTTAATATCTGAAAGTTCAACCTGGGGTTTATCCGATTTGATGAATAGAATTTTGACAGGCTTGTCTTCTTGAATACGCTTGGGCTCCGAAACTTCATGGTCGCTGTCATCAACATCCGTGCCTTCAAGCGCACAGACCACCGTGTGAACATTGCCTGGCGTTTCAGCACTTTCAAAACGCGTTTCAAAGGTATGTGTATCTGGATTCTCATCATCACCGATTGTCCGCGTCAGCCAGGTGGCGCCGCCATCGATGGAACAAAGCACCTGCTTCAAATAGCCACTGTCCAGCCGCCACGAAACCGTATAGGCTGCCGTGCCGCCCGAATTCGGCGTTTCATAAACCCACCCGGCCGCCGGAAGGTCGGAGAATTTTTTGATCTCATCTCCAATTTTCACGGTTTTGTCTGTGAACTCTGCCTTAAACGGGTGGGCGACGGGTTTGCGAATGGTGATTTTTCGCTGCAGGGCGTCTCTGACGGCTTTGACAGCACCGAGGATGGGTTTGCCGGCGGCATCCAACCCCTGAATTTCACAAACAAAGGCAAGGTCCAGCGTTTGGCCGGGTGAGGGGTAGAGATAGCCCATGATGTGGTCTTTTTGTTTATTGTTGAGAGCATTGAATACGACTGTGTCCTGGCCGTTAAAAATGGCGCCGTTTTTAGCGATGACATTTTTGGCGGGAATTGAGATTAAGGCGCTCATATCCAACCGAACTACCTCAGAGGATTCAAACACAAGCCCCTGAACCGGATCGATTTGTTCGAAGGGAAAAATTTCATCGCCGATTCGGATTTGCTGCTGGCTAAAATCGACGGCCGTATCAAATCCGCTCGGCGGAACAATCTCAACACGCGCATGGTTTTCATCAACGAGTTCCGTCGGCGGGCCGGTTTCATTTCCATTGGCATCCAGCGAAATCTGTTCGATCTTGAAAACAATATCCAAGGTTTGCCCGGGTTTCGCGGTCCCAATTTCGCCGCTAATACTTGTGTCGCTGACCGCCTGAAAAGCCTGCCAGTTTTTTCCGCCATCTGTACTGAAAAATCCTTTCTTGACGTGGCTGCCTTTGACAGCCAATTCGCTCCAGGCGTATATCGGAACGGGCAAGGCGGACGAAAGCCGCAGGCCTTCGGGTGGAATGGTGGAAAACGGAATGGACTTGACGATGCCCAGGTTCTCGTCGTGAAACGTTGAAACCGGGGGCGGCAGCACCTTAATTTTCGCATGCTGTGTGTCCGCGATTACTTTGTGCTGTCCCTTGGGCCGGCCCCAAGGGTCTACGTCGAAACCTTCGGTTTGAAAAACCAGGTCCAGGTTTTCGCCACTTGTGACCGGCAACTCAAAGGTGTGTTCGCTGGGGGTTTGGCCAGGCTGAAAGAAAACCGAACCCCACTCGCTTTGCCCGCCGTCTTTGGAAATAGTAAGATGGAAGAGATAGCCTTTGTATTCTAAAGAAGTTTTGATGCTGAGCTTCGAATTTTTTGAGTCCAGGACATACGAAAACCCAGCGCCCGGCAAATCAGAAAACTTCTTCGTTTTCCCCGAAAGAATTACGGATGGATTTTTGAAGGTTGCCTGAAAAGGAACGTCCACCGCCTTGCCTGAAATTTTTCCATGCATCGTGTCGATGACGGTTTTGAGCGGTCCCACTCGTCGGCCTTCGGCATCTTGATCGTAGCCCAGGAGCTGAAAAACAATGTCTTGTGTCTCATCCGGCGAGAGGAGAAGCGGAACCGTCAAGAAATTTTCAGCGGGGTTAATAAGTGTTGTTTGCCAGCGTTTTCCGCCGTCAAAAGAGACCCCTGCTGATTCAAGCAGCCCTGCTTTTTGCCACCAGGCGGCGTACGCCTCCAGCCGGGCCGGGGACTGCGTCACTGGATATTCAAACGCTTTGCCAGCAAGCTCCGAAAAAGATTGCAGCGGAATGTTCCCTTCCTCAGAGAAAGCTTGGTTAAAGAAGCCGACATCCAAAAGAATGATTTTGGGTTTTTCAACACGGATACGGGCATGCGCAGGGTCCGTGATTTCGCCCGGGACGGCGCCACCGTTTTGTCCCTGGAGTTTAAAAACAATGTCGAGGCTTTGCCCCGGCGCCGCGCTGACCTCCACCTGGGTAGCCTTAGGCTCCGTTCTTTTTTCGGCCTCACTCCAATTTTTCCCGCCGTCGGTACTGTATAAAACCTTTGTAAGTTTGCCGATCGTGACAGTCCACTCGGCTGTCAGCATCACAGGAAGGGCCTCAACGGAAGTCATTTTGATTCCCTGTACCGGAAGCGCTTTAAAATCTGATTTTACATCGCCGGCTTCGATATGAAGACGCGTAAACGCGGCTGCGAAAGGTCGCGGGGCCTTTACAGAAAGCTTGGCCGCTATCGAATCTGTAACCGTTTTTTCCCCGGAAACCGCATTGCCGTCTTGGTCCACATCAACGCCCGTCACCCGGACCTTGATATCAAAATTTTCGCCAGGTTTGGCATTCCAGTCCTCGCTGATTCCCACAATAGCTCCGGTGGCGGGATCTGTGTACAAAGAGTTTTCAACAACCCAATTATTTCCGTCCTTGGTGTATTCCACCTTGGTGACTTTTCCGCCATCTAGCTTCCACGTGACATGAAAAACGTTGAAAACGGAGTTTTTCGCAGTTTCATAGACATAGCCATTTTGAATATCTGAAAAATCCATCCCTGTCCCGCCTGTGGTCGTGCTGTCCACCAACAGACGCCGGCTGCTGACAGTAAATTTGAATGGGCTGACTTGAATTTGCCTCGAGGGCTTGTAAGTGAGAACCACGGGCTTGGACGGATAGAAAACAGACGGGCCCTGATCATTACCCTGGGCATTGAGACCTGTGGCTTTGAGCGAAATTGCGATGGGCTGGTCCTGATCCAACGTAAAGTTGCTGCTGAAAAAATTTTCTGTCCCGGCCGTCATTGGCCTGGGGGCCAGCGTTTTTTGTAAAACCGTGGTAGATTGCTCATTGCCAACAGCATCCAGCCCAAGCAGCTCGCCCTTTTTGACTACAATAGTTCCGGTCACACCCACCTGCCGGTTCCAGGGGCTGAATAACTCGTTGTCAGTTAAGGTCCGGCTTTGAAACGTCGGCGATACACCGCTGTTGAGCACCAGTTTCATATCCTTAAACTCGACCTCGAAAGCGTCCGGTGAGCCATTGGGCGGTGGTATGCCACTCAAGAGAATGACGGATTCGGCAAAAGTATAGCGGCGTTCGTCGCGGGTATTTGCGGCATCATAACCCGTGGCCATAATGGACAAGCGGACAGTCTGCCCGGGATTGACCATCACCGATCCGTTCCAATCCATGCCTTGCGTGGGAATCTGCGCATTGTCTCTTTGACTCCAGACCGCGGCTCCGCCGCCCCCGTCCAGAACATATAAACCGGTCAGTTGCCCCCCAGAAACTTTAATTTTCCCTTGCACAATCACTTGAACAGGTCTGTCCGAAGGTGGCAGCGCCTGACTTTCGTATGGGATGGGGCCCCTACTGTTTGTCATAAGCTTAAGATCTGAAATTTTAGCTGAAAAGCGGCTTGCCGCGACAGCAGGAGCTGAATTTGAGGTCGTGAAGAAAAGAAGTTGCCCTAAAAAAATAAAAGCGAATACGGACTTTTTTCTCTTGTGCTGCATGGTGCCTCATGCGTTGGGGTTTTCAGATTACTCCAAATTACGGCATTTTCAACAAGAAAATCAAGGTCGCGGAGCAAATAAAAAAGCCTTGCCATTGGGCTTCATTGGGGTAAAGTGGATGACGCATCTTGAAAAATTCCAACATCGGGAGAATAAACCATGAAAAACCGTTTTGTTCTTTTTAGTTTGCTGCTGCTCATGTCCGCTGGTTTCGCCCACCAAGTTTTTGCCGACACTGTGCAGGGGACTTTGAA
The DNA here is from genome assembly GCA_964393875.1 of uncultured bacterium. Lineage (GTDB taxonomy): Bacteria > Omnitrophota > Omnitrophia > Omnitrophales > Aquincolibacteriaceae > JAHFHB01. The sequence continues at coordinate 7,717 of CAYMUZ010000038.1, forward strand.
GTCTGTGGATGAAAGCGCTAAAAAAATGGAAATCGATGCGAATAACGGGTTGAAATCAATCGCGTATACTTCAAAGACGAAATGGCCTGCGGGCGTGACAGCCCCCTCAGAGCTCGTGGGTGAAAACGTCAAAGTGGAACAGGACGATTTGTTGGAAGACGCCCGCCTTGTGGAAAAGGTTTAAGAAATCAGGGCCTTGGCTTCAAGCTGTTTAAGCAAAATCGCAAGATCACGCTGCGTTTCCATTTTCGTTTTTAACCCGAAACTGCCGTTGGAAAAATCTACGCGGGTTTGTTCCCCTTGCCACTGAGTGAATTTCACCATAAGTTGGGGGGCTTCCGTTTCGCTTAAAATAAAAGACCCGCTTGTGTTTTTATTTAACACGGCAAATGCGGCCGGCGCATTTTCGTAAACGATTTGTGAATACCCCAGCGAGCTCAGGGCGGCAAACACCTGCCTTGAGAGTGAAGCAAAGGGTTGCGCGCTCACAAAATGGCGGGTGGTGTGTTCCGTCAGAGCTTTGTTAAAAAGAACCTCCTGCCGCGCGTTTTCTGGTGTCGCACACCCGTACAATAAAAAAGAGGTCAGACATAAAACACCTGCTCCTGTTTTAAAACCGTTCATTTCCAGCACCTTCTCACCCTTAAAATGATCAATGCTCCAGCATCCTCGCTTGAATTCCTCAGGCCTTTTGCTCTGTTGTGGTCGTGGTGGAGCATTATGGATGAAATCTCCTCAAAACTCCAGGTCGCGGCCCTATAAAAGCGTTTGTGTCAAAAATTTAATCACATAACTTCTTTGCAGTCAATGCGTTAGGTAGAATCTATCATTCGCCCGAACAGTATTTTATAGCGCAACTGTTTCACATCGCTGCAAAACGCTTTCATAGGGCATAATAATTTTAGGAATCGGTCGATACATAGTAGGGTCCACAGATTTGGCTTGGGGCGTTTCTCGATCAAAAATCAATCGGTGTCTCACCGGGGAGTTCGTTATGAAAAAAACCAGGTTGGGGTTTCTCGCTGGGGTATTCGCGCTTTCGCTGGTCGCTTTTGGAGTGGGTCTGCCCTACGCACAGGCCGGAATGAACGACTTGCCGGAAGGAGATTATCAAATGTCTTGCATGGGCTGCATGGTGAATCTGAACCTGCTCAACTGCCAGTGCCGCGACGACAAGGGTATGGTCAAGCCCAGCTCGCTCATGCTCACAGGCTGCAACCACGATATTTCGAACAGGAACGGTCAGTTGGTGTGCGGTAACGCGTAAAACACACGCGCTTTTTGAACTCAAAAGTCTGAAAAGTAATAAGGGACAGGCGCTGCAAACATTTTCTCGGCGCTTGTTCCTTTGTGATCCTACCCTGCTAAAAACAGCTAAAAAAATTTTCCGCTTGGATAGAAAATTTTCGTCCCTTCCTTCGTTAATGAAGCTGGCGGAGGGGGAGGGATTTGAACCCTCGGTGGCGCTTTCGCGCCACAGCGGTTTAGCAAACCGCCGCACTAGACCAGCTATGCGACCCCTCCGCACAAATCATAAAAACAGCTTGGAAAACGCGTATTGTATGCGTATCACAAAGATTGCGAAATAAAAAAATCATCTGTGTCATCTTACCACACACTCTTTTGGATAGAAAACATCTGCCGCGAAGCGTTTTCATGTTTTTATACCGGCCTGCTTATGAAAAAGGGCAGTCGCTTCTTTCGAATCAAAAGCTCTTCCCCAGATTTTTTTGCCATATTGTTTTAAAAAACTTTCTGTCTGTCTTCTAAATAAAAAATACGCCGTTGATTTTGGACTTTTGCGAAGCGCCCGCCCAGCAACGGATGCTATTTCTTGCCACCGGGTGCCTGTTTTTTTTTAAACTCTTACAAGATCCCCGATATCTGGATCAAGATACCGCGAAAGTTTTCCGATGGCCCAGTAGGAGGGTTCCATCAACCTCACTTCCGTGCGCCCGAACCGCCCATAAATAAACGTGTGTTTCTTGTAGTCCATAAACGTGATGGCGGACCATCGATCGATATCTTCGGCATATTGAGCGGCAATACCTGTCCGGACACTGGCCTCTTCTACCGCTTTTGAGAAACCCTCCCAATCTGCCGCTTCCGCCGAAAAATCGATGTCCATTGTTGCACGAACTCTCCCGTAGAGAGCGCCGGCGGCAGCGCCGGTCAGGATAATTCTGCATTTCTTTGCATAAATCTTATCCACGATTTTAAAATAGTGCTCAATCTGTTTTCTATTCATCGTGGCCTGATAGATTTTTTTCGACTCGGCGAATCAGGTGCCGAAAAACGGCTGGGCCTATTTCCGTTTTAAGGCGCCAAATAGCTGCGCTCTGAGATCGAATATTGTTCGCGTTTTTTTTCTCAGCGTGATTTTGTGTTTTAGATTTCATGATAGACGCAAGGTCTTGGGCAATTCGTCTCTCCGCGCCAGAAGACTTTAGTGATTGGCCGGCGCCTATTCTGGCAATCCGGTCGAGAGAATACCGGTCGCGTTTTTCTGGGGCATCCATCGGTTCAGAACGGAAGCCATCCACCAATGTCCCGGGAGTGACCCCCAGCGCTGCGGCAATGCGCCGAAGAGTTTGCACTGTTAAATCCCTAGCGCCTTGCTCAATCGCCGAAAGATTAGGCCGCGAAACCCCGCTCCGCTTGGCGACAATCGCCTGCGTAAGCCCTTTCTTCATTCTCCAAAAACTAATGGTTTGTCCTACTGGATTCATAAAACAAAATGTATCCTATTTAATACATTATGCCAAATAGACAATCCGAGAGGCTAGAGACGAGAATATTTATTTGAAAGACTGCGAAACAATTCCGGACGCATTACAGATGCGGTGGCGGAAGGAGTAGGATTCAGCTCCTTCGCTCTGCAGACGCGGTTTTCATTAAGCCGCGCTGCTGTCGTCACCGCATTACAGATGCGGTGGCGGAGGGAGTAGGATTCGAACCCACGAGAGCCTTACGACCCTAGCGGTTTTCAAGACCGCCGCATTCGACCACTCTGCCATCCCTCCAAACATATTTTTTTAGGCCGCGCACGCTTTTTTGTTATTCCACATACGGTCGCAGCGCCGGTGGAAACTGAATGTCCCCGTTCGCGTTTTGGCCGCTTTCCATCAAACACAGCACAATGCGCGCCAGCGCGAGGCCAGAACCGTTTAGTGTGTACACATATTCTGGCTTTTTTCCACCCTTGGGCCGAAAGCGAATATTCGCACGCCTCGCTTGAAAATCACCGAACAAACTGCAGCTGGAAACTTCAAACCATTTCTGCGTTCCTGGTGCCCAGGCTTCAAGGTCGTAGCACTTCGCGGCGGCAAAACTCATGTCCCCAGAACCAAGCAACACCACACGATATGGAAGCTCCAGCGCTTGTAGTACGGCTTCCGCATGCCCAAGAAGATCTTGCAATTCTTCCTCTCCCCGGCTGGGGTGCGCAAACTTAACGAGCTCCACTTTGTCAAACTGGTGCAACCGCGAAAGGCCGCGCGTGTCTTTTCCATACGATCCGGCCTCGCGCCGAAAACAGGGGGTATAGCCGGTAAACTTTATAGGCAGCGCCGCTTCTTCTAAAATTTCATCCCGCATCAAGTTGGTGATGGGAACCTCCGCCGTTGGAATCAAAAAATAATCTTCGTCTTTAAGACGATACATATCGTCTTCCATTTTTGGAAGCTGTCCTGTTCCCGTCATGGTTTGGCGATTCACTAGCGACGGTGACCAGATTTCAGTATACCCATGCTTGCGCGTATGCAGATCAATCATGAAGTTAATCAACCCGCGCTCAAGGCGGGCACCTTGCCCCTTGTAGACCGCAAACCCGGATCCGGTTATCTTGCTGCCCCAATCCATATTCACCCAGCCGTTTTTTTGAGCTAGCTCAAGATGGTCTTTGACATTAAAGTCGAATTTGTGCGGCTCGCCCCAGGTGCGAACCACCTTATTTCCTGTTGGCCCCAGGGCTATTGGTACATCAGCTAGCGGCAAATTTGGGATTTTGTGTGTAATCTCATCTATTTTTAATGAAAACTCACCCACACAGCAGTCTAAATGTGATATTTTTTGGGATAGAGCCTTAAGATCGGCTGTTTTATCGGCAATCGCCTGTCCACTGTTTTTGAGACGACCGATTTCTTCGCTAGCTTGGTTGCGGCGGGCTTTTAACTCTTCGGCTTCACGCAATAGCGTCCGGCGCTTTTGGTCAAGTTCAAGGAGGTCATCGAGCGGGATATTGGCATTTTTGGCTTTAAGGCCTGCGCGGGTCTGCTCAACATTTTCACGAATCCATTTAAGATCCAACACAGCTAGCACCCTCGCCTTGTGCTCGGGTACTGTGCCTCAGCTGCCAATGAAGCCTCTGTAGGCATCTAGCGATCTCCGATTTATTTCTTCGTTTTGTCGTTTAGAAGGTCAAGCTGCTGATCGTCATCGTCATCATCGCTGGCCACCACACGTGCGGCCATCGCCACGAGATGTCCCTCTTTAAGGCGAATAACATGCACACCTTGGGCATTACGCCCTGAAGTGCGAATTTGATTCACGGGACATCGCACAACCATTCCTTTGGTGGTGACGAGCAGCACCTCATCTTCATCCGCTACGGGCAACACTTTAACCACGGGTCCATTTTTCGGCGTGACCTTAAGATTAATCGTTCCTTTTCCTCCGCGCGACTGCAGCCGGTATTCTTTGAACGGTGTTTTTTTACCAAAGCCTAGTTCGGAAATGCTCAGAGCTGTCGCCTTGAGATCCACCACTTCAGCGGCAATGACCTCATCGCCTTTTTCCAGAGATATTCCGCGGACGCCCCCCGCTGTGCGCCCCATCTCTCGCACCTGTTTTTCCGGAAAGCGAATCGCCTTTCCTTTGCGCGTCGCGATAAAAATTTCATTCGTGCCCGACGTGATCTTGCAAGAAACAAGCTCGTCTTTGTCGCGTAAAGTGATCGCGTTAATTCCGTTCGCGCGCGGCCGCGAATATTGGATAAGGTTTGTTTTTTTAATCACGCCGTTTTTGGTGACCATCACCACAAACCGCTTATCATCAAATTCTTTGACTTGTAACAGACTTGAAATGGCTTCTTCCGGCGTGAGCGAGAGCAGATTCACAATCGCTTTGCCGCGCGCCTGGCGCGAGGCCTCTGGAATCTGATAAGCCTTGCGCCAGTACGCGCGTCCGCGATTTGTAAAAAACATAATCGTATCGTGTGTGGAAGATAAAAACATGTGCTCGATAAAATCTTCTTCGTCACGCATGCCTGCCCCGGTCACGCCCGAGCCGCCGCGCTTTTGCTTGCGGTAAGCCGACACGGGAATGCGCTTGATGTAGCCGGCATTAGAAATCGTGATAATCACGTCTTCTTCAGCGATAAGGTCTTCGATATCAATTTCTTCTTCCACCGCCACGATTTGTGTGCGGCGGTCATCACCATATTTTTTCACCATTTCGAGAGATTCATCCCGCACAATCTCAAGCTGTTTTTTGCGGCTTTTGAGCACCCCTTGAAAGTATTCGATGCGCTTAATAAGACCTAGATATTCTTCGTCGATTTTGTGTTGTTCAAGAGCGGTCAAGCGCTGCAGCTGCATTTCGAGGATCGCCTGAGCTTGAAGAGCGCTCAATTTGAAGGTTTTCATCAAACCGTCTTTTGCCTCTTCAGGGCTTTTGGAAGAGCGAATGAGTTTGATCACTTTATCAATGTTTGCTTGAGCGATTTTAAAACCTTCAAGAATATGGGCGCGCGCCTCGGCTTTATCCAGCTCAAAGCGCGTGCGGCGAATAATAACCTGCACGCGAAACTCGACAAAATGCTCAAGCATCTGCTTAATATTAAGCACACGCGGCTGTCCATCCACGAGCGCCAGCATAATCACTCCAAAGGTGTCTTGCATTTGCGTGTGTTTGTAAAGTTGATTCAAAATAATATTGGCGTTTGAATCACGCTTCAACTCGATGACAACACGCA
>CAYMUZ010000039.1:0-11070 GCA_964393875.1 uncultured bacterium
AATCACCGTGCCAATCGAAATTCCATACGAAACCAGTTTGTTCGGATCAATCGCAATTTGATACTGTTTCACAAAGCCACCGAGGGTCGCAACCTCAGCGACGCCGGACACACTCTGCAAATGGTAACGTAAAGTCCAGTCTTGAAAACTGCGCAGTTCCTGTAAATTATGCTTTCCGCTAGTGTCCACCAACGCGTACTGATACACCCACCCCACACCGGTCGCATCCGGGCCTAGTTCAGTTTTAACGCCTTCGGGCAGCTGCGAAGTAATTTTACTCAAATATTCCAACGTGCGGCTGCGCGCCCAATAAATGTCAGTGCCATCTTCAAAAATGACATACACATACGAGAATCCGAAATCCGAAAAACCGCGGATGGCCTTGACGCGCGGCGCTCCCAACATGGCGGTAATGATCGGATAAGTCACCTGGTCTTCAAGAATGTCGGGACTGCGATCCCAGCGCGAGTAAATGATCACCTGCGTATCAGAAAGATCAGGAATCGCATCCAGTGGAATCTGCCGCATCAAGTTCATCGCAAATAAAATGGCTGCGATAATCACTGCCAAGACGAGAAATTTTTGATGGGCTGAAAATTCAATCACCTTTTCAATCCATCCGTTGCGATGGGCAAGCTCGGGTTTAGACACCATGAACATGCCCTCCCTTCTCAGAAGCGTCTTTGAGCGCCGAGCGAAGGCGGCTCTCAGAATCAATTAGAAAGTTACCGCTGGTCACTACTTTTTCGCCCTCCGCCACACCCGATTGCACGGGATAATAATCATCGGTCACCGGGCCCAGCACGGCTTCACGCGGCTCAAACTGCCCCACTTCTTTTTCCACAAATAAAATGCGTCGCGTTCCCGTCTCGAGCACCGCAGTACGCGGCACTGCCAGTACATTCCCAAAATCAACCTCGATGGATGCGTTTAAAAACATGTCGGGACGCAGCTCTCCCTCCGGGTTTTCAAAACGGGCCCGCACGCGCGTCGTTCTTGTTTTCATATCCACCATGGAGTCCACCGATTTCACCACACCTCTAAAGACTTTTCCGGGGAACGACGGTGTTTCTACTACCATCGTGAGCCCCGGCTTCACAGCTGCTACTTCGTACTCGTAAATACTGGCGTACACCCACACCGGCTCACCCGCATGCGCATACAGAAGCCCGTGGTCAGGCTCGCGCTGCCGCCCCACCTCCTCGATTAACTCCTCGCTGAGCCCCAGATGCCTGAGCCGCACCCCCGCGGCCGCAGCCAATTCACTCGCCTGATGAATCGTCTCTTCCAATCCGCCGCCTTTTGCTTTTTTGAAGGCTTGTTTCGCCTCGATAAATTCCGCCTCCGCCTGATAAAGCTCGGCATCGTGCGCCACAGTCGCTGCCGCACGAATTGTTTTATGAATCGGACGTTTCTGAACTATTTCGGTGGCAACGCCAATCATTTGACTTTTCTCAATCCCCAGCTTCACCGCGCCATAGCCCTGCGGCATTAAGTCTTTGATGATAATGCCTAAATTATCGCCGCAATGCGGACACTTGCCAAGCCGCGCAAACTCTTCAGTCACTGCCATCATGCAATTTCCTTTCTTACACTTATGCAAAAGGCAGAGTTCGCCCGGTTTCATTTTTAGAACCTGTTCCAGTGTGAATTCGCGGGGCAATTCCTGCGCAATGGCCGGCTCTTCCTCTTCTATCGGCACCAAATCCATCTGACAGATCGGACACTTTCCGGGTCTCTCAGATGTGTACGTGGGGTGCATGGGACAATGATAAAGAGCTTTTTGAGCTTTGACATTCTTTGCTGAGGGCAGAGACCCTGCCCCCGCACGAAATGCCCGAACGCCCACCCCCACAGCCATCACGACGATCAAAAAAACAAACCCGTTTTTAAAAAATGGTTTCATCTCAACCCTCCACAATTTGGTGACCTGCAGCACGATCCAAATCCGTACGGCTCTTTAAAAGTTCTGTGTAAATTTTTAAATACCCCAGCTTGGCATCAAGATAAACGCGTTCGCTGTCAAGCAGCTCAATAAAATTGGAACGCCCCGCTTCGTAGCCGGCGCGGTCGGAGTTCAGGGCAAGCTCGGCCTGCGGCAAAACTCCCGATTCATAAAGCGCGCTGATCTTCAGCGCAGTTTCACAGCGAAGGTAGGCCTCGCGCACTTCATAAAAAGTTTTGTCGCGCGTGCCTTCGAGCTTTGAGCGTGCGGCCTCGACTTCACGGCCGGCTTCTTGAATCGCCGCGATGTTGCGTGTCTGCCACAACGGGATATTGATCGCCAGTGGAAACATCCAACTATCTTTACCGTCCTCCGCATCGCTGGTCATCCCGCTTCCGACCCAGGTGTAAGAAAATCCGGCATCCAAATCCGGAATATTTTTCATCTTTGCCAGGGCTTTCTCATGAATTTTTTTATGAACGCGTGCTTCGGAGGCTTGAATCTCCTGCCGATTTTTAGAAGCCGCTGTCAAAAACTCTGCCAGCGTCTCACCGAGCTTTGGCTTTGCTGGTTTCTCTGCTCGACCGAATTCCTCCAGCGGATTGCGATCAAGCAGGGCATTGAGCCGCGCTTCAAGCACCCCGCGTTTTTGTTCAAACTCAAACACACGCCCCAGGGTGAGTGACACCTCCGCCTGAGATTTAGCGGCATCGCGTTGGCCGGCTGAACCATCGGCATAACGTGCCCGCGCCGCGCTTTCCATTTTTTTGAGCAATTCATGAATTTCGCGAATCACGTCCAGCGAAGCCTCTGTCTGATAAAACGCATAGTAGGTTTTACTCACATCCCGCAGCACATCGCGCTTCACCGTCTCGTAGTCCATCTCCACCGCTTTGGCGTTTGCGCGCTGCTTCTGCCATCGTTTCCACAATTTTGCGGGAAAGGGAATTTTCTGAGAAACCATCATGCGATTTTCTTCGGGACCCACGCGCGATTCAGCCATTTCCCCCATGAAATCCATTCCGATCATGGGGTCGGGAAAAGAGAGGGCTTGAATCGGCTTTTTCTTTGCCGCTTCCCACTGAAAGCGTGCCGTGCGAATTTCAGGATTCGCGCTAAGCGCCGCCTTGAGCAATTCCGGTAAGGTGACTTTTTTTGAAAAAGAATCTCCGAACGCAAAGGCCGGTGCCCCTGCCCAGAAGGCAAGAATCCATATCCCCATCACAAACGACCCAAATTGTTTTTTAGAACGACTCCGCATAAGTGCCTCCGGTTCTTAGAGATAGAGAACGGCACAACCCGCCTCGGCCTGAAAAGACCGGGGGCTTGCGAAGAGCTAGATCAGCAGTGTTTGAAGGGAAAGATAGAGCGGAACACGCAATGGCTCGGGAGCCACCCCAAGAAAATCAGGGGGACCACGCAGAGTGTTGTGATTCAAAGAAAAACGGCTCTCAACAGCCTTCATGAAATCCATCACCGGCAGATTCAGAAGGAACCGGCGGTCATCGGCCGTCTGAATTTCAACCGACTTGGGTGAGAGCGCATGATGGGCTGCCTGGCATCCGGAGCAGCAGGCCTGTTTGGAAGAGGATTTTTCGTGCGCCCCACTGTGACACGGCATCGCCGCCTCTGAAACGCGAGAAACGACCCCGGGCGCCGCATACGCACAACCGCAGTCAAAAGCAACGCGCCCGGCGAGCACCAGAAAAACCAAAAGAAAAACCGCGCATCGTTTTGTCTTCATAGGGAGAGTATACTCCTACCAGCCCTGATTTATCAAGTCAGGTGCTTTCCCCTTTAAACATCACTTCGACAGTCGCCTCGCCGGCGGCCGGGACATCCACCGCCACTTCCTGTACGCCCAGCTTCTCATGCCAAACAGCAAGGGTGTATTTCCCAGCGGGCACGCCTTTCAATTCAAAGCTGCCGTCCTCCCCTGTCACAGCATAAAAGGGATGCGCCACCACCCCTACGTAGGCAGACATCCAGGGATGCACATCACACTTAAATTTCACCATCACTTCCGCAGCCGCAAAGGTTTTTTTCACCTTCATCCCTTTAAGCGGCATCCCAAGATTAAATGGCGGGGAGGCCTGCAAAATTCCGTGGACGTTGTGCAGTGTGGAATCGTCGTTAAGAATCTCCAAAGGCTGTCCGGTCTGAATTCCAAAAATATGCGGTGCGTAGCGACACCCTTTTTGTTCGAGCGTTACGGGCACCAACGGCGGGGTAAATGTCTTTCCCTCCAACCCACTCTTGATGTACACGAAGGCATTGCGCAAAGTTTGGTTGCTGTTGACCACAAGATCCTCGGCCATAACAACGACCGTCGCCGAAGCAGACGCACAATACGGATCCGCTGCCATGTTGATTTTTAAAGGCGCTGGCGCGACTCCGCTAAAACTCACCTTGCCGCGCAGTGTACTAGTGCCCATGATAGCCACAGCTCCCGTCGCCGCGGCGGCCGCCGTCGGCACAACCGGCTGCACCGTCTTGGGGGCCGGGGCACTCGATTCTTCCTTAGAGCCACATCCAGTGATGGCCACTAAACAAATGCAGACGCTCCAGAATAATTTTTTTTGGTTTCTCATGATCTATCCTTCGCGGTTGGCGGGTGTCTCTTCCACCCTGGACTCCGCTTTGTGTGTAAAATCATCCGGCTTGTCGGAGTGCCCGGCACTCAAAGCACCCGCAATGGGTCCGGTCGCAACGGCCCCTCCGGCAAGGCCATACGCTGCGGCACCGCCCGCAGCACCCCCACCGGCGGCTGTCACCGGAATGGCCACATAGCCGGCAATACCGCCGGCCGCAAGGGTTGCCGCAAGCGCATAAACTTTTGTGCGATTGCTAACAGGTCCATTGTAGCCCACTTCTTTAGGTTTTACTTTCGGATCAAGCATTCGGTAATCCGGCCGGACTAGATTTTTTGGGACCCTTTTAAATAATGCGGGGGTTCCGGCCCCACTCCCGGCAGTCACACAAACCAGCGGTTTTCCCGTGCCGGGATGGTTACGCACCACCACGGCCGTGGGCGTTTCCGGAATGACTTCCGAGGCACGGCCCATCCCGGGGCAAGCCAGTTCCACTGTCATGATTAAGATGAGTACGCGTACGGCATTCACGCTAAATCACCTTTTGATGCTCAATAAAATCCTGCAGCGACTGAACCACAACGGTGAGATTATTTTCAATCGCCGCATTGAGATTCACTTCAGGTCCGCCTTTTTTTGCAAACACTTTCTGGGCATCGCTCGACCCCGTACTTTTAAAAACCACCGCCAGTTTTAATGCTTGATCATACACCTGGGCTTCTGTTTCAAGCTCCACAGCCTGCCCCTTCATCGTCACGCGATTCCGAAAACCCTTCACATCAAGCACCACTGCATACGCAATGCCATAGCGCGCTAAAAGTGCGGCATCGGGCTCGGTTTCAAGAAAAATAAATTCGTCAAATGCCTGCTGAAAAGCTTCAAGCGCCATCGGTCCTAAAGCTTCTCCGATATAATACGTCTGCGGATCAGCGAGCCATCCGCCCCGGTTAGTAGACCGGCCGGCAAGAGCTGACGGGGGCAGGTACAGGGCAACTCGTAGCGGCACGGGTGAAACCGATTGGTAAAACTGGCTGGAAAGCAAACCCGGTGCATGGATATCCCATCCAAAAAAAGCTGCGCAACCGCATAGGATAAAGAGGCCCGCGACCCACCAAAAGCTCCTCAACACGGGCGGTGTTTATCCCTGATTGACGGGCATAACCGTTACGCTCTGCAAAAGATCTTCCCCTTTTTCAGAGATCACTTCAAGCCGTACGCGCATCTTCGGTTTCAGGTCAGCTGCTTCGATGACTTTGCGAACTTTATCGGCAAAACCAAGCTTCAGAGTTTGGATTTTCCCAGGGGTAGATTCGATCTGCATGTCGATGCCCTTCGAAGTGCGACTGACTTCCATCACTTTTTGGCCAATTTCGCCACCCGCTTTTTCTTTTGCCGGGAAAAGTAGCTTTTCATTTTGGAAACCCTTTTCAGTCAGCTCCTGATCCTTTGTTTTGACGGGGGGCGGTTCTTTCTCTGGAGTTTTTCCCTTTTCACCACCTCTGCCACCAGCGCCCGCTGCCGGGCCTGCGTCTCCAGGCGACCCGTCATCTGCCCCGCTCCCAGCGTCACCCGCCGAAGGCGCACCGCCACCGCCTGGAGCACCCCCTTTCTGAGGGGGCTGTGCACCTCGCTGATTCGGCGGCGTGGGTATCGGCGGAGCTTTAGGGGGTTGAGGATTCTTCTTTGGCATCTGGGGCAGTTTCGGAGGGATCTTGGGAATGCTCGGAATCCTGGGAACGTTTGGCAGTCCAAACATCTTTTTGGTGCCCTCGCCAAGATCTGAAAGAGAAGAATGTAACCCTGCACCCGTTGGTTCTCCGCGATAGATACGCTCGCCTTTACGGACTTGGCCCGCACTGACCTCGACGCTAATACGCGTCCCTTTTCCGAGTATGAATTTTTTTTCTCCGGTCGGAACCTTCACCGTTAATTTCCACCCTCCGCCCTTCACAGCAGCCAGCCCGACGATCTCGCCTTCAGCAACGCCGGGCGCAGCGCCCGCTACCTGCGACCCGGCAAACAGGGTCAGCAAAATCCAAACACCCCACTTCAAACGCGCTGGACTCATAAAACCCTCCTCAGACCAGTGAAAATCACATCACGAAATTGTAAAGTTTTCCAAAAAAAGCACGGGGTTGACCGGGTGCATTATACTTCAAATCGGCTCTTTGTTGATTTTTTTGAAATTTTCCACCTTGGGTTGCAGAACGTCCCATCTTTCTTTATACTAACCTTTTACCATGCCCTGCGCATTGGGCTCAACGTTTGGATTTTTCTTGGATTTTTTTTCGCATTTCCACAACCTTGAAGATTTGATCCGCTGGGGCGGATATCTCGGTCTTTTCCTGATTGTTTTTGCGGAAACGGGTCTTTTCTTTGGTTTTTTCCTTCCCGGAGATTCTCTGCTTGTCACTGCCGGCCTCATCGCAGCTCTGGATCACACCCTGGACATTCGAATTCTTGTGACACTCCTTTGCGTAGCAGCCATTGCCGGTGACAGCGTTGGTTATGCGCTCGGTTATCATTTCGGGCCACGCCTATTCAATAAGGAAGACTCTCTCTTTTTTCATCGCAATCATCTTTTAAAAGCCCAGCGATTTTATGAAAAATACGGCGCTAAAACGATTGTGCTGGCTCGTTTTGTTCCCATCGTACGGACCTTTGCACCCACTGTTGCGGGAGCGGGTCGAATGCATTATGCAAAATTTATATTTTATAACATCGTCGGTGGCATCGGCTGGGTGACGAGTATGAGTCTCTGTGGTTACTCCCTTGCACGCGCCATCCCGGGCATAGATAAAAAAATCCACTGGGTCATTTTAATGGTTATTTTTCTTTCGATTATTCCACTGATTCTGGAGTGGCTTAAAACCCGTAAAGAAAAAAAGGAGACACCCCATGCATAGCCATGCCGCCTTACGGCTTCGGTCTTCCGCCTTCCGCCTCTTGGTGTCCATCAACCTTGCCGGCATTTTCTTGCTCGCCGGCTGCGGACAAGGCTCCGGCGGCCGGACGATTAAAATCGGTTGTGCGGCTCCACTCACCGGCGATCAAGCCCAGCTCGGCATCGATGTCTGTCAGGGAGTCCGGCTCGCGGTCGACGAGGCCAATGCGCGCGGCGAGATTATGCCCGGACAAACACTTGAAACGCTTGCCCTCGATGACCAGCACAACCCGGCACAGGCGGTCAATGTGGCTAAAAAATTCGTGTCTGACCGCGACGTCATCGCGGTGATGGGCCACTTCAATTCCAGCTGCACCAAGCCTGCCTCAGCGGTTTATCACGAAGCGCGCTTGACTCAAATTACCGCCAGCTCTACCAACCCCGCGTTATCCCGCCAAGGCTTTGATACTTTCTTTCGCGTGGCGGCGACCGACGACGTGCAGGGCCCCAAGGCGGCCCGCCATGCTTTCCAAAAGCTTGGGTTCAAAAGTGTTTTTGTGATTGATGACAAAACCACCTACGGCAAAGGGCTGGCCGATGAATTTAAAAAAGAGGCCGCCAAAATTGGAATGACAATTCTTGGCCATGAGGGGATCACTCAGGGGGATAAAGATTTCACCCCCCTTTTAACCCGCATCAGACCGCTGGCGCCTGAGCTCATTTATTACGGAGGTGTCTATCCGGAAGGCGCGCTGCTCATTCGGCAAGCGCGTGCCCTGAACCTCAATGCTGTTTTTATGGGCGGCGACGGATTGGCTTCTCCGATATTTATTGACCTGGCCAGTCCCGCCATTGCCGAAGGCGCTTACGCAACCATGGTCGGCGGGGACATGGAAAAAATTCCCGCCGCACGCGGATTCATCGAGGCTTACAAATCCCGTTACGGTCAAGCGGGTCAATGGTCCGCCTACGGCTATGATGCCGCCAACATTTTGATTGAAGCCATTCGCCGCGCCGCAGCAAAAGACCGGCAGACCGTTCTCAAAGAGATGCGTAAAATCTCTCACTTCACCGGCGTCACCGGCGAAGTTGTTTTTGATGAGCGCGGTGACAATCGCAACCAATTCATCGGTGTCTTCAAAGTTGAAAATGGTCAGCTGGTTTATACCGGCGAAGCTGAGTAGTTTCTACGTCCATGAATTCTGTCTTCCTTCAGCAAATCGTCAACGGCCTGACGATTGGCATGATTTACGCGCTGATCGCGCTCGGCTACACCATGGTCTACGGCATTGCCCAGCTAATCAACTTTGCCCACGGCGATGTGTTTATGGTGGGCGCTTATCTCGGGCTCTTCGCTTACACCACCCTGCTGCCGCTGGTGGCCATCACACGCACCTCGAGCGCCGGCATCACCCTCGTTTTTTTAAGCGCAATGGTGCTTTCAGCGCTCGTAGGGTTTTTGATCGAACGTTTTGCCTACCGGCCGTTGCGCCATGCGCCACGCCTGGCACCGTTGATCACAGCGATCGGCATCTCCTTTCTTCTACAGAATATGGTGATGCTGATCTTTGGCCCCACCGACAAAAGTTTCCCGGTTCTCTTTGAGATTAAAAAATTCACCTGGTGCCATGTCACGGTCACCAATCTTCAGATTTTGATTGCCGTCAGCTCCGTGCTGCTCATGGCCGCTCTGCATTTTTTTGTCAGCTCTACACGCACCGGAAAAGCCATGCGAGCATTGGCCGATGACAGCGTCGCAGCCAACCTGGTCGGCATCAATACCAGCAGAATCATTTCGATTACTTTCGTCATTGGTTCAGCACTCGCCGGTGCAGGCGGCGTGATGTTTGCGCTTTATTACAACACCCTCAATTTTCACGACGGCTATCTCGCCGGCCTGAAAGCCTTTACCGCAGCAGTGCTCGGCGGCATTGGCAACATTCCAGGCGCGATGCTGGGCGGCCTGTTGATCGGTATTCTGGAAGGGCTCGGCGCGGGGTATCTCTCGTCGGAATGGAAAAATGTATTCGCTTTTTTTGTACTGATTCTCATTCTGCTTTTCAGACCGCAGGGGCTTCTCGGATCCCGCGTGGTCAAAAAGGTTTAACAAAAGATGATCGCCCCGCTCAAATCCAACCGTTCGCGCTCACTCCTCCTCGGAGCAGGCTTTCTCTCACTAGCGGCGCTCTTCCCCTTTCTCGACAGCAACCCTTATCACGTCGATGTGCTTGTCTCCACGGGCATCTTCATCCTGTTGGCACTGGGCCTCAACGTTATCGTGGGCTTCGCCGGCATTCTGCATTTGGGCTACGCCGCTCTTTTCGCCGTCGGTGCTTATACTTACGCCCTAGTGAACATTCACCTGCATATTGGCTTTTGGCCCGGACTGATCCTTAGCGCATTTTCTGCCGCATTCTTCAGCATGTTGCTTGCCTTCCCGGCTCTGCGGCTGGGGGGCGATTACTTGGCGATTGTGACGCTCGGCGCCGGCGAAATCGTCCGTATTGCGCTCAATAATCTTGATCAGATCACGGGCGGCCCCAACGGATTACTCGGCATCGAACATCCCTCGCTCGGTTTCAAAGGCACGAACTTTGGGGTCGCCTCCACGCCCTACTATTTTTTGACGTTCGCGCTTATTGTAATCGTTCTTTTTTTTCTACGCCGGCTCGAACTCTCGCCGCTCGGACGCGCCTGGGTCGCCATGCGCGAAGACGAACTGGCCGCTTCGTGCATGGGGATCAATCTGACCCGGGCAAGGCTCTCCGCCTTTGGCATCGGCGGATTTATTGCCGGCCTCGCGGGCTGTGTCTTTGCCTCCAAACAAGGAACCGTTTCACCCGACAGTTTTGATTTTGTGGTGTCAGTCATGGTGCTGGCCATGATCGTGCTTGGCGGCCTTGGCAATATGAGCGGCGCCATTCTCGGAGCGGTCACCCTAAGCCTATTGCCGGAATTTTTACGGGGCTTTGAAGTTTATCGCATGCTAATTTTTGGGATCGCCATGATCGCCATGATGCTGATGCGGCCGCAGGGAATCTTGAGCGAAAAGCGGCATCGTGAAGAGTACGGGAAATCCCGAACCGGAGAACCCCATGCCGGCAGCTAATACCCTTGCGGAAATGACCCTTCTCAATGTGGAAGGATTGACCAAACGCTTTGGGGGGATCACCGCCCTTGAAAAAATTAACTTTTCTGTTCTACGCGGAAAAATCGTCAGTATCATTGGTCCCAACGGCGCCGGGAAAACCACCCTTTTTAACTGTATTACGGGGCTTTACAGCCCGGAGGAGGGCTCCATTTATTTTGATGAACAGATCCTCCTCAATAAGCTCACCCCTTTTGCAATTACTCAAAAGGGGATTGCCCGAACCTTTCAAACTATCCGTCTTTTTAAACACATGAGTGCGATTGAAAACGTCATGGTCGGTGCCCATGTGCGAACCCGGCTAGGGCTCAGCGATACACTTTTCTCCACGCGCCGCTTTAAAGTCACTGAAAAAAAAATCCATCTTCATGCTCTCCGCCTGCTCGCTTTCTTCGGGCTTGAAGCCAAAGCCGATGAGCTGGCGCGCAATCTTTCATACGGACATCAGCGCAAACTCGAAGTTGCGCGAGCACTCGCCTCCGACCCAAAAGTGTTACTGCTG
>CAYMUZ010000040.1:0-14166 GCA_964393875.1 uncultured bacterium
TCGGAACCACACTGCGGCCGATTTCAGGATGCCGCAACAGCTTGGTCAGGATGCGGACAAAAGCCATGGTCGTCGAGGCTTCAAGCTCGCCTGAACCTTTAAGAAATTCTTCAAAAAATTCTTTACCGGGGATTGCCATCGGTTGGGGCTGCGTCCTGCGCTTAGGCACGAACCCATTCAGTTTTTTACGGCGTTCGAGCAGATATTTTGTTTCGACGCTGACTGCCGGCTGACGGTAAAAAGGCGCTTCCACAACATCTTCGTCCGGAATGGGCACATTGAACCGTGCACGAAACTCGCGCAGTTCTTTTTCATTCATTTTTTTCTGCTGGTGAGTCACATTGCGGCCTTCACCCGCTTCGCCAAGACCGTAACCTTTCACTGTCTTTGCCAAAATCACTGTGGGCTGTCCCTTGTGCTCAGTCGCCGCTTTGAAAGCCGCATAAACTTTTTGCGGATCATGCCCGCCCCGTACAAGCGTGCGAAGATCTTCATCTGCGAGATGGTTAACCAGCGCCAAAAGCTGCGGATATTTTCCGAAGAAATGCTTGCGAATATAGCTGCCGGTCTCCACGGAATATTTCTGATACTCGCCGTCAACCACTTCTTCCATGCGGCGAATCAAAAGACCTGTTTTATCGGCCCTGAGCAATGGATCCCAGTTGGAACCCCAGATCACCTTGATGACGTTCCAACCCGCGCCTGTAAAAATGGATTCGAGCTCCTGAATAATTTTGCCATTGCCGCGCACCGGGCCGTCAAGTCTTTGCAAATTACAGTTGACTATCCAAGTTAGATTATCCAAACCCTCACGGCCGGCCAGGCTCAGAGCCCCAAGCGTTTCAGGCTCATCCACTTCGCCATCCCCCACAAAAGCCCAGATGCGGGGCTCTTTGGCGCGCTCAATAAATTTGCGCGCGGAAAGATAACGGCTGAAACGCGCCTGATAAATGGACATCACCGGCCCGAGCCCCATGGACACGGTCGGAAACTGCCAGAAGTCCGGCATCAAATAAGGATGCGGATAAGAAGAAAGGCCCCCGCCTTCGGCAAGCTCCTGGCGGAAGTTGTGAAGTTTTCTGGCATCCATGCGGCGTTCAAGATAGGCGCGCGCATAATTGCCCGGAGACGCATGGCCTTGAAAATAAATCATGTCGGCCGGCGTGCCATCGTCGCCGCCACGAAAGAAATGATTGAACGCCACCTCATACAGTGTCGCCGATGAAGCGAAGGTTGAAATATGCCCGCCGAGCCCGTTGTGAATGCGGTTCGCCTTCACCACCATCGCCATGGCATTCCAACGGATATAACTTTTAATGCGCCTCTCCAGCTCGCGGTCACCCGGATAGGGGGGTTCAGCTTCAGGGGGAATGGTGTTGATATACGGGGTGCTCACCCCTTTTGGAATGTGAATACCGGATTTGCGCAGGCGGTTCGTAAGTTTTTCAACCAGGGAGCGGGCGTGTTCGGGCCCTTCATTCTTGAGAATATTGGCAAAGACGTATTCTAGCGATTCAAGCCAGCGCTCTGTTTCAATAGGGTTTGTGTGAACCGGCGTATCCATGGTGTGTGTCTTCGTTTGCATTGCTGCTTTGTTTTTCAATACAATGGACTGAGGACGTTTTTTATAAAGACAGAGATTATCTCACACTTGTAAAGGTTTTTCAGTTCACGAGAAGGCTTTTGAAACCACTATGAAGTTTCTCGACCTGACCTTCGACCATGCCGGGCACAATGTAGCGTGCGATGAAGCCCTGCTGGATCTATGTGAGGAAAATCCCGTCCACGAGATTTTGCGGTTTTGGGAACCCAAACAGCATTTCGTGGTGTTGGGATATTCTAACAAAACACGGGTGGAAGTGGCTATAACTTCTTGCCGCGAGGATAACATTCCTATTTTTCGGCGTCCCTCGGGCGGCGGCGCAGTCTTACAAGGACCGGGTTGTCTCAATTACAGCTTAATTTTAGATACTCACGCGCGGCCTGAGCTGAAAAACCTAACACAGACAAACACTTACATTCTCGAGCGGCACCGCGATGCCCTAGCCTCCTTGCTTTCTGCACACAAACTGGAGGTGCTTGGAATCAGCGACCTGGCTCTCGACCGGCTTAAAGTCTCGGGCAATGCCCAGCGGCGGCGACGCCGCTTCATTCTTTTTCACGGCACGTTTCTTTTGGCAGACTTCGATCTTAAGTTGATTTCCCGCTATCTCGCAATGCCCTCTCGTCAACCGGATTACCGCGGCGACCGAGAGCATAACACCTTTGTCACCTGCCTGCCTCTATCGCGCGAAACGATCCGCACCGCCCTGCGCAGAACCTGGAATGCAAATACCCCCCTGGAGGCAGCCCTTATTCCCTCCACCGGCATTGAAAAACTCGTCGAAGAAAAATATTCTCACGCTGATTGGAATCGGAAGTTCTAACGGGGTGAAGACGCATCAAAGAGAAGGCTGGGACACCGGTTGATTTTTTTCACTGCGGGGGGTGGTAGAAAAGGCACGGCGCAACACACCGGGGTCGAGTCCAATGGTGCCATGCAGGCTCTTGAAGTAGTCGTGCGACTCGACGCGCGTCAGCATTTTCCGCGCGTGGGTAAGACGTCCACGCACTCCAAGATCAGACGCGGCTTCCAGATGGCTGGGCTTTGTCAGAAAATCTTGTAAATATTTGCTGTGCTTCTGCCAAAGTAAAATATCGCCCTTCTGCTTGGCCTGCAGCCGCTCGTCATACCACGTCGATTTAAGCAGTGTCTCGCGTGTGAAAAGGCTGCGAACTTCCGGGCGGTGCACCTCGTGCCCGTTGTATTGCCCCTCCGCCATAATGTGCAACAGTGCTCTCAGCGGCGGAATCGCTAGCTCCACACTGCCGTCGGCAAAATACGCTTCAGAGGCGGTCTTGCCGGCCTCCACAATATTGTTCATGCCATCCACAAAAACATCCCTACTCTGCAATTCGGGTTTAAGGATTTCTTCGCTGAAGACCGCATTAGGATTGTTGAACATGCGCCCAAAAAACGCGAGAACGAACCGCATGGTGATGCGATAACCCAACCGGCTGGCCAATACACGGCTGCCTTGATGGTCAAAATCCTGAATTTTTTCGAGATACCCATTTTCGATGAGATATTTTGGATCACGCTCGGCCACGCTCATGCGGCACCAGATTTCAGGCATCAGCAGGCTGATGTCATGATCCACGCGGATTTTCGGACCCACATAACCCGCCGCAGAGCTAAATCCATCACAACCGGTCAAAATGTAAGAGACCAACGCATTGTTGAGATCCGTCACGGGCAGGAGGGCATTAAAAGGCCCTTTAGTCAACGCGCCTTCCGAACCTGCCCCGGTCGTGCTCGGCGACTTTCCAGTGACGCTGGCAATGAAATCCATGAAAAGCTCAGGCAATTCCTGGTAGTGGATGGGGTTGTAAACCGCCAGCGGCCGGATTCGATGCATCGAATCTGGCGGATTGTTACGCCGGCCCGGCAATACGGCATTGACCGGAAAATAAACCGGTTCATTCACCGGAACCTTTCTAAAGATCCGCGTGCCCATATCCGCCAAATGAACCTGTCTTGGATTGATCAAATCGGGCCTATCCTGCAAATAACGCGGGTTTTTTGACGGCTTGCCCTCGACCCTTCTCGGATGCGCCGAAGAAACAAAATAAACCTGTTTGTTCTCATTCACAATGTTCCAGATGAAGTCATGCATCGGCTCTGAAAATTGATCAATGCCGGTAGCGTCTTCGACCAGGTCACGGGCATCTTCCAGGGTTAGCGGCTCAAAGTTGGACAGAAAAACATCCTGCCCCGTAATATCCGCCTCCGTCTGTTTATCAAACCCGCGGTGCACCGCGTCATCCGGCCGTTGAAAAAGCCGGTATTCACAATTGGCGACAATCTTCACAGACAGCTGGGAATATTCAGGGTTCAGATGCTTCAACTCGCGGGTGGGCACGACCACCGACGCAGTAATATCATCTTCGGCCTGAATCTTGACCGCCGCATTGAAATCCTGCCTCAATTTAAAAGTGCGCCAAGCCCCGTCTTTCTCCATCCCTACACGCAGGTAGTTGGCAACCAGTTTACGATTATCATATTTAAGTTCGTGCCCCATGTGTCCATTGATAATGTCGACGCTGAAATGACTGCGCCAGTTATCGTTCCACTCTGTCTTGTAATAGCGTTTAACGACAAAAACAAGTTCGCGGATGTGCGGCGCAAGAGAATCAAGCCACTCGTTGTATTCGTCCGTATATTCCTGCGACGGCGTCAGCAGTTTAATGACCGAGCCCAGCGACCGGTCTTCGCTCAAAAGCGGACGGCTCGGCCTTTTTTCGGCAAAGGTTCGGCTAAAACGGTCGCTGTAATCACGCGCCAAAATCTGCGCCACCGTATCAAAATCTTTGTAAAAGTCAGCGACAAAAACAGGCCCGTGAATAATCGCGTATTCGATTGATTTCGAAATTTCTGATTTGCCGCCGCCCGAAACCGTGCAAGGTTTATGGCAAAGCGTTCCCTCGGGCACCGTCCCCACAAGGCGCCAGATACCACTGCCCAAGTGCTTCTGCATTTCAATCTTATAGCCAAAGGGATACACGTAGGTCTGCCAGGGCAAAAGCTTGATCGACTGCTCACGACTGCGATACTGCCAGGTGATTTTTTCATGTTTCACGCTAAATTTAGCGTCGAGCGGCACATAAAGTATGTCGGGGTATGTCCTATCTACAGCATACCCCTCAGGCCGAACATCCATGAGAGGCGCAAACTGCTCCGCCATGTCATCGAAAGAAAGATTGTTCTGAGGCATCTTGCCTTCCACATGAAAATTTTCTCCGAGCACGTAGCTGGGAAACGCGATCGCGCCGCCAGAATGCTCTTCTTCCGCCAAACCAAAAAGATTTGCTGAAAAACTGATCTGTGTCTTCACTTCTTTTTTACAGTAGCCAAAATAGTTATCTGCGATCACCGTCACCATAACCCCGCGTTCATCGCGGCAAGTGACTTTAAAGGGATCTCCCCCGTTGTAGAGTTCTTCCTCAGAGGTCCAGCACATGCCGTCCTTGCGCTGGCGTTCGGTGGCGGCGTCCCAATGCGGCAGGCCCAGTTCCTTTTTGGTCAGATTCACAAGATGCGGCGCCAGAATCACACAGCCGGTATGGCCTGTCCAGTGTTCGACATCGAGCCCCGCATCATTTTCCGGCAGGTACGGATCGCCGTCATTGCCGAAAATCGATTCTACAAAATCAAGATTGCCCACCAGATTACCGGGCGCAAAAAAACGGATTTCCATTGATTTGCGCGACGTAAATCCACTGACTTCGGGAACCACCATCGGTCGCAGCAGCAAAGACACAATAAGTTCCGCCTGCTTTTTTTGGTCCGCTGTAAAAGGTAACCGCAAAAGCTCTCGCGACGGCCGCAACGCCTCTTTGAGCAGGCTGGCAAAAACAGAGGGGGGCACCGCTTTTTTATCATCGGGAATCGGCAGGCCGCCGTCGACAATGTGGAAGACGCCGTGGGTTGTGCGCCGATCATTTTTAGGGTTGTGCAGCACGCCCTGTTTGATTCGGTAAGAGTTGACAATGTCTGAAGAAAAAACATCGCTGAGCGCCGGCAACGACACCAGCCGCGCCAGGCCATAGAAATCGAGCGTGAAAGTATGCACCGGCAGACGAATTCTTTCTTCGAGCGGCACCTCTTTTAAATAATCATCCAGAAAGTTTTGAATGCGGCGATCCACCGGGCAGAGATGGTTGAAAAGAAGGCGGTTTTTTTCCTGATGATTGCGTAAAAGCGGCCGGGCAATTTCAATCAAATCATCACTGCGGCCGCAGATCGGCTGATCGAGCGCCGCTAATTTAAGATTGATGTACTGAAGCAGCTTATGCTTATCACTGGGGGCAATATAATGGCCAACACTGGCCGTAAACCCATCTGCTGGTTCCAAGAAGCACCTCTCTAATCAATAGGTTTTGAACGCCTATTGTACCAGAGCCCGCTAGCGCCCGCAACCGGGGCGAATCAGGTGTGTCGTAAGCTAATGAAATGTCCCCTGTTGTTAGCTAATGAATTGTCCCCTTTTACGATCGGGCGTAGTAACGAATGGCGCTTCCTTAAGCGGCCATAACATGAAGACTTCGCCATTCGGATCGTGAAATTTTAAGGCTGTCGTAACACTTGTGATCTCGTTTGATCATTCGCGGTTCGATACGATTGGGACGATGGAGAAGGTGCGTTATTGAAAATAAACCCGCACCCTCCCTCGCTCCACCTCAAAAAAGCTGCTAAATATTGGTCAGTAAGAGTGGGCATCAAAATGTCATCCCCGCAATGTTTTGGCGGGGATCTCAGAAAAATGTCAACTGGCACACTAAAGCCCTGTCCCAACGCCGCATGCAACTGGAAAAAAGTCATGAATTTTTTCCAGTTGCATGGAAGCTTTTTTTCTATAGAATAGAATCTCATGATGAACCGTTACCTTCTTACGCCTCTTCAAGGTCTCGTGCGTGAAAAATTCGTGCTGCTGTGCGGACCGCGGCAGGTAGGAAAAACGACCCTCGCAAAGCAGTGGCTGGCTGAAAGCACCGGGACTTATCTTAATTGGGACATCCCCTTAGACCGCGAAACCATTTTAAAAATTTTTAAAGCCCCGCCACCAGCCAATCGTCTGGTTCTGGACGAGATTCATAAATACGCACGCTGGAAAAACTGGCTTAAGGGACTTTACGACCTGAGCGCCGGCCACCGGCAAGTCCTTGTCACAGGCAGCGCAAAACTGGATCTCTACCAACGCGGCGGAGACAGTTTGCTCGGCCGGTACGAATTGCTGCGTCTGCACCCACTGACGATGGGTGAAATAACCCATGGCAAGCTCATCCAGCCGCCTAAAAATCCCGCAGGATGGCTCGAAGGACCGCAGGGAACGGACGGCGATCGTCTATGGAAGCAACTCAATCGCCGCGGTGGTTTTCCAGGAACTTTTCTGAAAGATAACGACCAGCATCACAGGCGCTGGCTCACCCGCCGCCGGCAATCGCTTATTCATGAAGACATTCAAAGCTTGACGGATATTAAAAATCTTTCCCTGATTGAACATTTGGTGCTATTGCTCCCGGAAAGAGTCGGGTCGCCGCTTTCAGTCAACGCCTTGCGCGAAGAAATTCAAACGGCGCACGGCACCGTCACCGCCTGGCTGGACGCGCTTGAGAAAATTTATTATTGTTTTTTTGTTTCCCCTTATTCTAAAAAGATTTCCCGCAGCCTGAAGAAAGAGCGGAAACTTTACCTGTGGGACTGGTCGGAAATTCAGGATTCTGCCGCGCGTTTTGAAAATATGGTAGCTTCGCACCTGCTGCAATCCGTTCATCTCTGGAATGATCTTGGGTACGGAAATTTTGATCTGTTTTACTGGCGAGATAAACAAAAAAGAGAAGTCGACTTTGTGGTGACAAACCAACACCAGCCCGTGGCACTGATCGAGTGCAAAACAAACCAAACGGCCTATGCTGAAACCTTGGGCTATCTGGCAAGCCACCTGCCCCCTGGAATACCCCAGATTCAACTGGTCGAGAAACCGGGGCAGGATTTCCGTAAGGGAATGGTGCGCATCGTTTCCGCCAGCCGATATCTTGCCGGGTTGAGTTGAGGAGAACCGCAAGATCGCGCGGCCACTTGACCACGCTCGTCATTGCCAAAATGCTGCGCAAAGCACAGCAGACAAAGAAATCTCAGGGCTTGCTGCCTATCAGGCGTGTTGTGACTGTCCCTTTTTTGGTGTCTGGCACTTGACTGTTCAGAATGCCACACACACGAGTTAATTAAAAATAAAAAGTACCCGGCGTAAGTCATCAAATCATTTTCTAAGACCGCCTGAAGTTTCTTCTTCACACTTTTCCAGTCAACCGTTTTGCCCTTTACAAGCTCAGCACAAGCCTTCTTGATTGACTGCTCATACATCGCAAAATCCTCCTCATTCACTACGCGCTTGGGCGTCATCACAATCCGCCGCCCCTTTTCTTCGACTTCGAGATAGGTCCCTTTGGTTAAATGAAGATCTCGCACAATAAAGGCAGGAATCGCCACTTGGTTGTTCGTGGTGATTTTGACCAGTTTTGCCACTTTCGGTTTGCGCATAAGCCCTCCCTATGAATTTCATATTTTCATAGTTAATGATAGCTGCCATTTCAAATCCTCTCAAATGTTGGCGCATCGGGGTGTCGTGTTGGGGGATCTCGAGCGTTTTGTGAATAGATTTGACATGGCTGCCAAAATAGCGTACATTTTGGCATGATGATTAAGCGAAAGATTGAACTCCCCATAAAACAGTCCTTTTTTCTGCTTGGGCCCCGGCAAACGGGTAAAAGCACCCTCATTCACTCTCGACTCGGCCCACGTAAAGCATGGACAATCGATTTGCTCTTTAACGATCTGTTCATCAAATACTCAAAAGCTCCGGAACTCTTTAGACTCGAAGCCATTGACAAAATCGAAAAAGAAAATATCGAACAGATTTTCATTGATGAGATCCAGCGTATTCCGCTGCTTTTGAACGAGGTTCATGTTTTGATTGAACGGTTCCCAAAATGCCAATTTATCATGACAGGATCAAGCGCCCGAAAAATAAAAAAGGGAGCAGCCAATCTTTTGGCGGGTCGTGCTGTCCAGCGAACTCTGCATCCACTGCTCTTCAAAGAGCTCGGCGCGGACCATTTTAAATTGGAGGAACATCTCGTCTTTGGGACACTCCCCGTCTTGGAGGGAAAAGCCCGTGCGGAAAAAATAGACATTCTGACGGCCTACGCCAATACCTATCTGCGGGAAGAAATACAAAATGAAGGGCTCGTGCGCAATCTTGGCGGATTTTCACGTTTTTTGGATCTTGCAGCCAGCCAAAGCGGCGAAATACTCAATGTCTCGACCGTCGCCCGTGAAGCCCAGATTCCGATCAAGACAGTTCAGTCGTACTACGAAATTCTCGAAGACACCCTGATCGGATTTCGCCTGGAAGTTTGGCATCGCAGTCTTCGCAAACGATTGACACGCCATCCCAAATTTTACCTTTTCGACCTGGGGGTCCTTAATGCGATCAACCGCCGGCTCACAGCGACTCCCGAACCGATTTTACGCGGAAAGCTTTTTGAGCATTTCATTATTCTTGAAACCAAACGCCTCCTGGATTACCACCGCAGCGAAGCGCGTCTCTTTTACTGGCGCACCCATCACGGGGCTGAAGTGGATTTGCTTATTGAAAAGCATGGGAAAATTATCGGAGCGTTTGAAATCAAGGCCTCCAAAAATATTTCGAGCGCGCACCTGAGCGGCATCCGTTCTTTTTTGGAGGAAAATACCAAAGTACCGTGCGCCGTCATTGCTTGCGTTGAAAACCCCTATCAGCTTGAAAATGTGCGGATTCTACCCTGGTCGGCATACCTCAAAGAACTTGAAGAACTCATCGCTTGATTGCTACGCGGCGGACTTGACGGCTTCTTTGGCTCTCATTTCGGTCACGAAATTGAGCATTTTGAAAACGGCATTTTCAGAAACTGCCAGGTTGTTTTGGCCGTCAGCCTGAAAAAGGTCCGGAAGATCCTGGATTTCTTTGGCAAAAGCGACCAGGCCCGGCTCTTTGATAAGCGCCGCTTTAAGCAGGGCATTCACGGAAGCGCCGGGCTTGGCGAAAGCGATATAACGCGCCGCCGCAAACTGCAGCAGCGTTCTGGATAACTGTGTCAGCGCGAGATCGGCGGGAGTTACGATCTTTTTCGAATCCAAATCATGGTTCGCGCCGATGCCGGTCATACCCTCACCCATCGGCCGGCCCTTCGCATCGGAGATCACGGGCAAATTACCCTGCGCCGGGCCCAGATAAATACTGGCGTTGACCCGGCTTAAATTAGGAACCTCGACGCGATGAAGATCTGAAACGCCTTGCCGGCCTAATTCTTTGCCAAAAATTTGGCGCTGGGTTCGGTCGTCGCTGGCAATTAAAAGCGTGTTCTCGTTATTTGCCAACTGCTGTGCGATGACCCGCGCCATAAGCGCCAGCGTCCCCAGATCTTCCGCACCGGTAAAACTGACCGCAAAAGCCCCGCCCTCTGAAATCTTTGGATCGGGCGCAAACGCCTTGAGCACCGCGGAATTAAAATCGTTAGCCACCTCTTTGTCGATCGTATTCGTTGTGCCTTGGCTTTCGGCAAATGCTCTCACCTCAAGGTGCAAAAAGGCAGTCACGTCAGGAATTGAGACGCTTTCATTTTTCTTCATCGCTTCGAGCTTTGTCGCCACATTCTCCCAAAATTCCTGCGGCGATATTTTTTCGCCTTTAGTGAATCTAACGAGTGTGTCCGTAGGTTGCTTAAGCGCCGCCCTCATTTCGCTCCTCGCGGAGTTCAGAGCCAATGCACGGTTCGACGGCTCCTCCGATGCCCCCTGCTGAACAAAACGGCTCACGTCCTCCGGCGGTTCCGAAACAAATCGTAATACATTTTGCGCTTGTTCGACAGATTTGTCAGACATGTAAATTTGGCTTTTCAGTCCGTCAAAATCAGTCAGCGCCCCTGTCCTATCGACAAAACCCGCAGCAATCCCCTCTGGGGCCGGCAAGCGTGCCTTGATAAACTCGTAGATAAGTGTCGGCACTGTTGTGCTTTTCATGCCTCCCAGCCCCCGTTGCCCCTGCTCTCCCTGAAATCTTGCAAGTAAGATGTTATTCTCGCCATCCCGCCAAAAGACTTGCCACTGTCCGTCAGCGCCAAATTGATACTCGAACACCTTGCCTGAAATTTCGAAATCAAGAATGGCGGAATAGCCGGGGCCTTTATTCGTGTAAAACAGGTTAACTTCACTGTCCGGATTTTTAAGAGCTAGCGTCAGCAGCGCCATGTAATAAACATACATCACTCCGTGTAGATTCAGCGGGTCAATATTCAGAAGACGATCATCCTCCGCCCTCACCAGGACATTCGAAAAGTCATCCCCACTACCAAAAGGCCCGGTCCGAATATCTGCTAAATTGGCGCCATACCGTTCAAGCGTTGCCGCTTTAATATCATTCAGAATTTGCTGCGCAGATTGCACTGCGGCCTTTTGTGCAGAAAATGCGTCACTGGGATCAGCTAGAAGCTTTGCAACAGCTCCCGAAGCCTGCAGCGGGCTGTTCGTTTCCCTAACGATCTTTTCACCCAAAGGCTCACCTTGCTGAAAGGATCTGACCAAAGCATACTGGCCCTTTAGCGCGCCATCCTCAATGAGAACCCTTTCCTCGATGCTCGCAACAGGCACGCCCGCTTCGACAAGCTTCTGATTGACCCCTGTGAAAATCTCCAAAACTTCTTTTTCTATCTGCACATCTTGAAGATAAAAAATCTTGGCAATTTTTTTCTTATCACTGCTCAGGTAAATCACTGCCTGACTGCCACTCGTGTTGAATTTTTCAAAAGTTTGCCCATTGATGCTAATGGACTTGGGCCACTCCGCCCGGTCAAGAACTATGTTCCCACTATCTCCCCGCCGCATTTCCGAACGGCCCGCTGATTCTGTTCGAGCGGGAATCGATAAAGAAACGATGGTTCCGCTAGCATCCCCCGGTTTTTTAGCCCGTTTTGTGGTAATGCTCACATCTCCCCCCATTTGCGATAGGTAAGAACGAACATATCGGATCCCCTTGCCATGATTTCCGCCCTTGTCGCTGGCCATTTCCCCGGCGTTGAGAGCCGTTTCAATTTCTCCCTCTATCCCGGGGCCATAATCCTGCACGTCGATCACTACCCGGTCGGTGGCCTTATCAAGTCGTGCCTTAATAACGATTTCAGAGGCCCCCTTATTTTCTTGTCCTCGAGCAGCGTTGGCGTAGATTTCGCTTAACGCCGTTTGTAGCGTCTCAGCATAAGCCAGAGCAGCTTCACGGTCCTGCTGCCAGGGCCGGAAGGTTCCTTCAGTTTCAGGGTGAATAACCTGGTTATGAATCAATAAATCCCCTTCTCCTTCCTGCGGCGGCACTAATTTAAACTGCATGGAATAACCCAACGCCCCGTGCAGTTTCACGCTTTCGCGTAAGATCTCGGATACGTTGACGTCTCCTACCCGGATATCCTCCACCCGCATTTCGGAGCGGGTGACTGGCGCAGGTACTTCATTGACAATATTCGGCGGAAACTTTGGTTCATAGTTGCGAAAGCCCTTTTCCTCGAGATCATCTGGATTCGGTTCGGCGGAAGCAGCATCTTCATGGCTCTCCCCCAACATTCCGGATTTGGCGGGTTCGGCTGCTTTGCGCGCGTCTGTTATTTTCCTGCCCTCGTCTTTTTGCTGTTCCAATCTTTCTTTATATTCCGTCTTCAGCCGGGTCAAAATTGATTCTTGGGCAAGATACCGCTGGTTTACCTGTGCTTCTCCTTCTGCACCCGCGCGCGTTCCATATACGGTCAATGAATCAAGTTTCTTAATCAAATCCTCAAAAATTGCATCCCGCGCGGGCGAGTAAGCGCTGTGAGACGTTTCTGTAGAAGGGACATCGTAAGGTTTAATGAGAGCTTCAAGTGTCGTCAAAAGAGCCGAGGCTTCTGCCATGTCGGCGGATTGGGTCGAAGTCAGGATATCCACAGACGTATCGCCGTCCACCTTTTCACCGGCAACCTCTGCGGCAGAAAATCCGGGATAGGCCGTAGCTGGCTTCCTGCTTTGGCCCTGGACCTGAAGCTGGTAATTTTGATCAATATCGAAACGCGCTAATCCAGTTACTACAAACTCGTGGCCATAACTGAAAAGACCATCCTTGCTTCTACCCACAGGGAATCCCGTTCTCAATTGCTGCAGCGGAACCTCGACCGTCCGGTTGGCATCGGGATGATCCTCGAATAAAAATCTCAATTTCAAGGTTCCTTGGGGCCCGTTGAACCCTGCGTGCAGGATGACGATCCCTGAGCCCACCGCCACCAGGTTTCCGGGAATAAGAGAAAGAGACTGCGCTTTACCCGTAAGCAAAATCCCCGATTCCTTCTGCTCGGCAATCACGCTCTGGTAAGTTTTATCCGCAATTGTTGGATTTTCCTCCAATGCCGCTACTCGCATTTCGCTTCTCGCAGATTTGGAACTGCGCGGGATTTCTTTCAAGATTTGCTTAAGCCGGGCCCGCTGATTCGAAAAAATCAGTTGTTCCTCCGGAGTTAAAAAATCGCCGGTTTCAGCCACCCGAAAGTAATGAATCAGCGCTTCCACGGCTTTAGGGTTCACCGCCTTACCTGACTGCTTTTGCCTCTCAATGGTGACGGCCTTTCCAAGTATCCTGGCCCTCACATCGTTTTTTATCGGAATGGCGGCTAGCTTGCGAGAAGACCCCATCGAATATGCAAAAACCACGTTTGGATCCGCTGTTTTATTAAAGGCTTTAACCAACGGCGAGTTCACCACAAGCTGCGAATGCGTCCCTTGCACAGCAACAACGCTTAGTCTTTCCAAGGTCGCTTTGTGCTGTGCAAATGTTTTCGTTAATTCCTCTTTCTTATCCGGCGACAAATCCGCGCTGCGAATAGCAACTTTTGTCACTGTAACCAGAGGATCGAAAATAATTTCTTTACGCCCATCGCGGCCATCCTTTCCCACCGAAAAGGCACTGTTACCGCCCTTGTCATAAGCTTTCAATTTGTCACCCAAATCGGCCAAAAGCTGCTCAATGTGGCCCATTTGTTGTATTTCCGTCCATTTCCATTGGTTTAATAATTGCAGAGCCGCCTCGGCAAGAACTGAAACAATCTGATTTCTAATAAACTCATCGCCCTTGCTGTAGAACTCGTCTAATCGGGTGCCCCGAATCGAGTCTCTAATCGCGTCCTCCGCCTTCCTCGAAGCCTCAAAAGAAGCATCTCCCGCACCCATCGTGCGCTTGAAGGTTTCTTCAGCACCCGTTTTATTGCGCACGCCGAACAATGCCTTCTCAATATCCTCTCTGCTATTTGGGGCGACAGCCAATTGCCCCAAGACTGTTTCGAGTTTTGAACGCAATTGCGCATCTGCTAAAATGGAAAGCTCAATGTATTTGCTTCTGACGCCGCCCGGGGGAGCCTTCAAATCCAACGGATCACCCGTCAAAGCTTTCTCCGCCGCACCATTCGGTTTCAGACTTGCCAGCTGCACTAATTTGAGCAAACCCGCTCCTTTAGGAA
>CAYMUZ010000041.1:0-7788 GCA_964393875.1 uncultured bacterium
TGTTGGGAGAAATACTAGGAGAAGAAGCGTTAGAAAAGGCTTATTTGACAGGCGAGACCGGTGTTCTGGATGTCGATAACCCTCAGAGTTTGTGGTCCAAGGTGATGGGGCGCGCTTATCGAGGAGATCCGGCCTCAACTCCTTCGCTAGCTTTTGATGCAATCATCCGTTTGTTCCCTCCCGAAAGAATAAAAAACACAGAAGTGGCTTCATTTTTCCGAGAAGGAAAATTTGCTTCCCCTGGACTAAGTAGGGCCCCCAACCTAAGGGTGCTTTATGAGGCTTTACGTACTGTTTTAGAAGCGTCAGACTCCGCGAACTATTCTCAGTTGGGGGAGGTTTTGATTGAGGGGAGCACTTTAGCGATTCAAAAAGCCACCCAGTGGCTGTCTAAAAATATGAATTGGGCGGCGAAGATTTTATTATTCTTTGGATTCTCTCTGGCGAAAATACCTGAGGAGGTTTCCAATATCCAGAGCGTCATTGATTCGATGATCGACCTGTCGAACGATTTGATCAATAGCCCTGATTTACAGAAACGCCAGATGGCCTATGAGGTACTTTCCGACATTATTCCTGAAGTTGAGACGTTCATTTCAGCTCTTAAAGAAATTGAACAATCGACAATTCTACGCTGGTTCAAGCAGAGAAATAATAACCCCTGGCTACTCGCATCCCAGAGACTCGCCAATTTAGAAATTTTATTAAGGCGGGCGAGTCAAGCTATTGGGAGCATCCAGGGGGATAGGCTTCAGGGGGATAGGATTAATCGGCTGCTTGTTCTGCCACGAATTTACTGGAAAGGGCATCTGTTGGAAATGGCCGACAGCATTCGCCCCAGCACAATAGGTAATCACGGTGAGCAGAACCCCCAACCGATTCCCGAGGTTGTGGAAAACGCTGGAGAGCAAACAGCGCGAGAGAAATCTTTGGCATCTATACAATTTGCAGACACGGCTCGGGGGGAAATTGGTAAGCGGCTAATCCGCGGCGCAAATACCCATCATGGGTATTTCATCGAACCTATGCCGAATAAGGGCGGGTTCTCTTTGCGGGGAGTGAGCCAAGCCGCCCCTGAAAATTATTTGCTAAACCGAATAGAATTTGCGGGGCCCCATGAACGCTTGCTTGAGCTCAATCCTGAACTCACTCGCGAGCCAAAGCCCCTTGTGAAAGTGAGAGCCGTTTTTACTGCAGAATATCAGTCCGAGCAATTCCTATCACCCGTTCTTAGAGATGAGCGTGTCCGCAGCCTATTATTTGGGCAAGCAATTTTAATGCTGCCGCTGGAGGATGTGTCGGCATTAGTGCTTTTAGCCAAGAGTCTTAAGACGAGTACCTCTGAAGAACAGGCAGATTACAGCGAGCTTGTGGATAGACTCGAACATAACAATTCGAATGGGGACCCTCAGTTAAGGCAGGATATAGAAACTCTTGAGGGCATTTTGGCGCAGCGTTTTAAAAACGGCGGCGCGGCTATTCAAACCCGCTTCACGGAAATTGTTCGGCAGAGCCAGATGAGCCAGCTTGGGGGCGGCATTTTGCGTTTAGCCGTCATCAAAGATTCAGCAGATACTGGCCCAGTGAGTGAATCACTGACAATTTTGTTCGAGCCCCAAGTCACGCAAGAAGAGATTCTAGAGCAGCAGACGCGTCTTCGAGGAGCAGGTTTTCTCAAATTGCTGAGTTTCAGCCCGGGGGTTCCCGAGACTCTAAGAGCCTCTCTAGCATCAGCGTTGGCAACTCAGCGGAGCGAATATGTGGAGAACGTTATTTTGAGAGACGAAGTGAGTCGAACGGGTCTCAATGCAATTTTGCAGCATGCGGTCACCGAGGATGGCAGAAGAGAGATTGTCGCGTTTGCCGAAAAAACGAAATGGCCGTTGGACGGCATCAATTTAAACAGAAACTTCCGTTTCGACGAACTGATTCAAGCGGCGACAGGTCTTAAAAATCATCCGGGTAGTCAAGTTGGGCAGCTCGCAATCAGGGGGCGTGATTTGCTTCTTCGGCAGTGGTTTGAAGGGAAGCTCAAACAAATAATTCGCACAAAACTAGACCGCAAGTATCACAGTAACGCGGAGGTTGTGACGGCTTTCGCTGAGGCGGCCTTGCAATTATTGAACCCGCAATCCCGCTCTGAAATGCGCAACAGCGTATACAAGCCAGCCCGCTCTCTTACTTCCCGAATCACATCCGCGTGGAATGATGCAGGTAATGCTTTTGAAAGTTGGTTAGACCGGGTAAAAGCGAATACTTACGAAGATGCCTTTAAGCAATTTGGGCGAATTGAAAGCATCAATAACCGTCTTCACGATTGGATGGCCGGCCGCAGCCAGGCGAAGTTCTTTAACGCGCAGATTTTTATGGAGGCAGGCTTTTTTTCGGGAGGACTTGCGGTCTATCTGGCCTATGCGGTTCCATTTCTCATCTTTATCGGAATCCTCCCGGGATTGTGGGGCGCCGCGGCAACGTCAAGCTTTTTGGCCGGAGGTCTGTATACTCTCTGGCAATCTTTTGGACTGCAGGAGGCGCTTGAGAAAGAAAGGGCCGATGAAGCTAAGAAGCCCCGGTTTTTTTATAAAAAAACAACGGGGATCACTCAGGACGAGCGAGAAACACTCTTCGATTTTCTCGGGGTCGATGCCGTGGAAAAATTCTTTGATGACAAAAAAGTTCCCGCGGATGCGATACCTGTGTTTGGGCGAGTGAAAGGCAAGGAGACGGTTTTTACGGTTGATTTTTATCAGGGGATTGAAAATGACAGGCCTGTTGGATTGCTCCCACAGCAGCGGTATGTTTTTACGCGTACGTCAGAGGCAGACGCAGAAACCGTGAGTTTTAAAATTCAAACGAAAGACACTTATGACCGCCAGCGGCAGGCCGGTGACTACACGCTTGTCTTCCCAAAATTAACGAATAATCCCGAAACCTCAAAGAGCGAACGCAACGCCATTCGGAATTTTCTTGCCACCGATGAACTTCAGACAAGATTCGCCAATGAGGGGATGTCGGCTTCTGGAAAAGTAAAAGTTGTGCAGAGCGTGAAAGACCCAAACCGTTTTGTGGTGACTTTCACGCCGACACACCAACAAAAGACAGCGCACCGCGAGGCTTCTGCCATTGAGACTATTAATCCAAGCAAGGGGTTGTTTACGCCCAGCTATCCGGTGTACCAATACGTGCTGACCCGATCCGGAAAATCTTTTAGTCTTCAGACGCGCACCGAATTTGAAGCGGCCGCAACCGCCCAAACGCGTGTCGAGGCTGTGGCGACAAGGGTCACAGCGTGGGTGGCGACAAATCTAGATAGTGAAGGATTCAGAGGGCTTCTCCGTTCAGTTTCATCCCCAAAAATTATTGTCACGGCGGATAGGAATGGAACACGGGGAGTGGTTACCTTAGCCATCGTCCCTAAGGGAGAGGGCGCAAAACCCCTCACCAAGCCATTAAAGATCAATTTAGGTATTCCGGCTGATATCAACTTGGACGCACTGATAAAAAAAATTCAGGCCTCCCTGTTCAAACTGAAGGAAGACATGGCTAAAGGAGCAGATGCCGAGCGATTAAATAGAAAGGCTTCATCAACGTCCAGGACGTCAGAGCGTGAGCGCTCGAATAGGCTCGCTCCAAGAATACCAAGTTCGCGAAAACCGCCCTCCGCTGCTAGTCCAGCAGGGACTCATTTTACTGAGAAACGCTCCGAGATGCGACAATCCAGCCAACAGCGGGATCGCGCATTGGTCCTGAGCTCCGCGCAGGACGAGATGCGACAATCCAGCCAACAGTCAGTCAGCGCGCCGGTGAGGGAATTTGTGATAGATGCCTCCGCGCTGTTGACGCAGCATACTCAAACAGGAACGCCGTCTTTAGTCGAGGCATGGGCTCAAATTGCAAAAGAGTTAGATCGTTTGAAAGCGCAGCCGGAACCTGTTCCCCTTAGCACTGTTCTTGATATGATCCGAGACAACGTGGATGGTTCTGCCGGTCAAACCACCGGTAAGTCCGCCGTGGATTCAAAGGCGGCCGTTGAAATCGAGCAGATCATTCGGGCGGCATTTTTTGCAGACAAGGATTTGAGTGGGATGGCCCTTGGGCTCAAGCTAAGCAGTGAAAACTTGAACGATCTTGCGAACATCGCCCGCGAAATTTCAAAGCAACCGCTAAAAGCATTATTGGTGGATGCAGACAGAGCCATGTGGCAGCAGTTTACTCAAGCCATGGCAAGGCAGGGACGCCCTATGGATGAGCTGCATGCCGTTCCGGTTAAAAATATTGAGAGTAAGAAGGTTGAAGCCTATCTTGGGATAGGGCAGGAAGTGTTGCCCACTATTCTGGATGGGCTTGGACAAGCCGCGTCGCCGCAAATTGCCCTGGTGGGCGCAAATCATGAACTTGCGCAGGGCATGGCGATGTCCGACAGCGACCGGCCGCAGGTTGCGCGTACACGCACCCTGTTTCAGTTTGCCGCTGCCGCTGCGCTGGCACTTGGCAAAAAAGAGTCATCTGCAAGCGCGCAGCTCAGTAAAAATTTCAAAGCGACGCTGCTTAAAACCATGAAGAACTTGGATGCAGCACAAATTGATCAATTGCCTGACATTTATCAAGTAGACAGCCACGGCAATTTATTTGTTTCAGACAACGCCGTTTTTCAACTGCTGAGTCTTGTGACCCAGATCCGCGCTGCGCAAGCCACCAAGACCGCTGCGTAATGACAAGCAAACGCCGCTTGACGGACTAAGACTTATGCACTGCTACTATTACCACCACTACGTGCTTCACCGACGGCCTACCTCCATAAAGCATCTATAACACGTTTAATTTAAATGGGTTATAGCATAAAATCACCTCGAAAAAATATCCAATCGCTTTCAAGATCACTAGTAAACTTTTTTAATCTTTCTAGCCTATGAGACTTCTTTTAGAGCTTTTGTATGCTATTCTTCAGATATGAGACAAACGCACCCAAAGTGCGCTTCTACGAAGGGGCGAGTTCTGCGGCCGGCCCGTAGTTTTCTGAAAAAACACACGCGCCGGTGGACGGCATTTTTTACCTGCCTCGTATTCACGCTGACTTCGAACGTCGTTCCCGTAAAGTTTGCGCACGCAGCGCTGGCGGGCGCGGGGGTAGCCAGCCTGCCCGCAGATTTCAAAGCCGTAGAGTTGCCGGCGGAACTGGGCAAGATCGATGACTTCTTTACGGGTAGTTCAGAGGAACGTGTCATTGTGGTTCAGGATGCGCATGCTATTCCCGATGCCCAACGCAGTATCCGCAAAGCTATTCTTTACTTTTACAAAAAATACGGAGTCAGTTTGGTTACACTTGAGGGCGCCTCGGCGCAGCTTGACCCGCGCATGCTCAAAAGTTTTCCCGATAAAGACCTGCTCAATAAAGTGCTCGGCGAATATTTTGACCAGGGTGAACTAGCCGGCGGCACAGCCGCGGCGATTTCAGGGATCAAAGAAGAAGATAATTCTGCAGCGGGCACGCATCTGAGGTTTCAGGGGGTGGAAGATTGGCCGGTCTATGAAGACGCGCTTGCGCTTTATCTTGCCGCCATGCAAAAAGAAGCCGAGGTTTTTGCCACACTGACGCCGCTTAAGGCACAGCTTCAGGAAGACAAGAAAGCACATTACTCGCAAACCCTGCAAAAAGTGGATAAGGCCCTGCTTGATTTTCGGGCAAACCAGAACGATTTTCTGAAAACGCTGGAAGTACTTGATGCCGTTAAAGCGCCTGAGCCGGGCTCGGAGCTGGCGCTTCTGTTAGAGCAGGGCAAAAAAGAAAAGCAAGGGGATGGTGGAAAGGACTCTACAACCGAGGTGCGAGCATTGACATCAAAGGTTGAGGGCTATTTTAAAACCGCAGCTTCCTCCGCGGAAACAAAAGCCTTGCAGAGCGAGTTCCAAGGCAAAAAACAGCAGTTTCAAACGTCGCAAATCAGTGCAGAGGCCTTTGCGCTCGCCATCAAAGACGTCGCGGCCAAAGCAAACATTCGTATTCAAGTCAGCGAACAATTACTCGGTCTCGTGAAAAAAGAAAAAAAAGTGCACGACATTGAAGGTACAAAACTTTTCGCTGATTTTGAGCGTTATACCCAAAACGTTAAAGTTTCGCTTTTCAAGAATGAAGAAGACCGTGAACTGGATCGCCGTGACCGCCGTCTGTGGCTTTTAACCAAACTCGCCAAGCTTGAGCTCAGCTACGAAGACTGGCAGGAAGTCTCTGCTATGCTACAGCCTCCCAAGTCGATTGCGCAGGGCACCTTCTCTATATCAGAGCTATTCCAATCCCACTTCGCCTTTTACCAAAACTCCGAAAAACGCGACCAGATCTTTTTCAAGAATTTAACCGCTCAAATGAGCAAGAACAAAACCGCCGGACGTGCAGCCGTGATGGTGGCCGGCGGTTTTCATGCACATGGGTTCTGCAGTCTGCTGAAGGAGAACGGAATTTCTTATGTGCTGGTGATGCCGGCGATCAAGAATCTGCCGGCCGAGAGCCATTATCGCGCGCACATGCGCGGAGACGTATCGTGGAAAAATTATTTTGAAGTGGAAGACGGCAAGGTCAATTTGTACAAAGCCTTTATCCGCGGTACCCGCGACCGTCTTCTTGGGATTTCTGGCGCTGCCCCCTCCCTCTCTGATGGGCAGCAATCTGTAGGGGCGGGTTCCAAACACGCCCTTGAGAATTCTGATCCACGTCTTCTCAAAACCTGGCGCGACCAAATCATCCGCGACCTGGCTGATGAAGGTCGCATCGAAAAAGCCGGTGACTATACCCGTTTTATCGATGAACTCAGCGGCGATGAAAAAGAAAAGGGCATTCAAAAACGATTGGCGCAGGTCGACAAGTTTCTGGAAGACTTAAAAAAACTTGACGCCCAGGGCCAATTTACCGCGTCCAATATCGCCAAACTCTTTCAGCCTTCCATGGCGATTGATATGAACGGAACCGCGCCGCTCAGTGGCGCACTTGCTTCGCAAAGACTTTTACCCGCCGCCGGGTTTCTCGGAGGCAGCGAGAGTGTGCTTGCCCGGAAGGTTGCCTCCGAAGTCCGTGCTCCTCGTGTAGCGGCGTCTTCCACCGCCAAATCCGAAATGCGGAACAACGAAGCCCTTATTAAGGATGCTATCAAGGAGGTGGAGGCTGCGTCAACGTCCAGCGCCTTGCTGAAGGCTGGTAATTTTTTAAATGCAGCTATTACGACTGGAGCGGGTGCGCTGGCTGATCAAGCCGCCGATGCCCTGCGGCAGGGATTGGGCAAAGCCATTGGGTTTGTGAACGAGAATCCTAGCAGTGAGGAGTCTTGGAAGTTATTCAACAAGTTTCTTACTTTTCTTCATGACCTGGCCGAGACGCAGACTCGTGATAATCCGAAGGATTTTAACCGAACGCTAGGCACGCTTTTCGCGCCGGTACAAGCGCAGTTAAATGATTTTTTTCTAACACGTTTTAAAGATGCTGACCGAACACTGAACGATGCATCGGCGC
This sequence comes from uncultured bacterium, assembly GCA_964393875.1. Classification (GTDB taxonomy): domain Bacteria; phylum Omnitrophota; class Omnitrophia; order Omnitrophales; family Aquincolibacteriaceae; genus JAHFHB01. The sequence goes on from CAYMUZ010000041.1 coordinate 7,499, forward strand.
GTTTGGCATTGGAGCACGCCGAAGTGATCGCGGGTTTTCCGGCGGCAAATCAGGGTGATGCCAGCAGTTTTTTAAAAGCCATGATGCCGTGGCTGCCGCAAGCGCTTGAGCTTGGGAAATCGATCAACCCTGCCCGAGGTGGAACGGTCAATACTGAGGAGTTTAAGAAAGCAGCGCGAGCGTTTTCTGGACTACTTCAAATGACGGCCATTCGTTCGGACGCGGACATGATTGCGGCTAATACGCCGGTCCTTTTGTCGAGTCTTGCGGATAGTCGTTGGCATGATTAT
>CAYMUZ010000042.1:0-5206 GCA_964393875.1 uncultured bacterium
TTCAACTCGTCTATCCAGGCCTCCGCATGACTGAGATCTCCGTCCACACGAAGGCCCTCCACATGTTTTCCCACCAAGTCGGCATCCCGCGACAGCACACTGATCACTTCGTGTCCGTAATGCGGGTTGGTCCGAGCCCAGATGATAATGCTGCGCGCATGCCGGCTAGCTCCGATAATCAACACGCGGGTGCGGCCTTTATGACTGCGTTTATGCCGGTATTCCCACTGAATTCCAAAATATCGCCCCACCGCAAGAAAAAGCGACGAAAGAATCCACAGAATCACGAGATAAATGCGCGAATAGGAAAAGTCGCGGTAAAAAAAAGTCACGGCCATGAGCACAATCACCGCGAAGGTCGCAGATTTAACCACGCGGAAGATTTCTTCGATGCGGTGCAGGTAGCGTGCAGGATGGTAGAGGCCGTAAGCTCTGAGAAAAAGAACATACGCCGGCACCGCCAGAATCAGCGAGCTCAAGTAAGCCCACAAGTCTGGATTTTCACCCCGGATCGGAATCACCCTGAGGAAATAGAAACGGCAGGCGTAGGCGGCCAGCACACTCAGAACCACCGCCGTCATATCAATCAGCATGAAAATACGCGGAAAATAACTTTTTCTTTTACTACGGGCCACGCAAAGTCTCCGAACTCATGACCCGGCCCACACAGTCGGCCAGGTGCTTTTTAAAATAACTCCGCTCAAAGGATTTGACTTTCAACGGAATCTGGCTGCGCTCTAGCGTTAACGACTCAAACTCAAGCACCGCCCGGCACACAGCTTCAGGGGTTTGCTCTTCAAAAAAAACTCCGGACTTTACACTTTCCAAAGCACCGCCGCGGCCGTAAGCAATGACAGGCGTTCCACAAGCCTGCGCTTCAAGCGGCACAATGCCAAAATCTTCCAGGGTGGGAAATAAGACCGCGCGTGCCCCCGCATAAAGTCCGCGCAGAGTCACGTCATCGACCGCACCGAGAAAGGATATTTTCTCACTCTTTCTGAGATTTTTATATTTATTTTCAAGCGGCCCTTTCCCAGCCACCCGCAGGCGGCGATCAAGGGTATTAAAGGCTTCGATCAGGATATCAAGCCTTTTGTAAGGAACAAAGGCGGAAACCGCAAAATAGTAATCGCCCACCGCGACGCCTCCCGGTTTAAAAAAAGACGCATCCAGGGGAGGGTAAATGACCTCTGCGCTGCGGCCATAAAATTCCCGGATGCGTCCACGCACATTTTCCGAATTGCTGACGAAACAATCGATAGAGTCATTGACTTGCCGATCCCAATGGCGCAAACCTCCCAGCACGGCTTTAATCAGGGCCCGCAGGACGAGCGGGTAGCGATCAAAATAAACCCCCTCAAATCCCCAGAGATAACGCATCGGCGTGTGGCAATAGCAAAGGTGCTTTGCCCCCTTCGGAATCCGTATCCCCTTGGCCACACAATGCGAGCTGGAAATCACCAGATCGGCTTCAGGGATGACCAACGTGCGGATAGCCAGCGGCAAAATTGGCAAAAGCCAGCGATAGTAATTTTTAATCCCCGGCAGAATGTGCAGAAAAGAATTTACAATCCGTCTTTTTTGCAAAAGCGGACTCAGTTTGGAACGATCGCTAAAGAGCGTATAAATCACCGCATCGGGGTAAAGTTCGGCCATCGATTCAAGCACCTTTTCGCCGCCCCGCATGTGAATCAGCCAGTCGTGCACCAACGCCACTTTCATGACGCGGCCCTCAGCACATTTCGATACACTTCCGCCGTCTGCGCCGCCATGCAGCCCCACGAAAATTTTGCCGCCTGAAGCAGTCCCTTTTGCTGTAAGTCTTCGCGCAAGAACGGCTCACGCTCCAAACGCTGAATCATCCGGCCGAACTCGTCCTGCGCATCAGGATCCGCCAACAACGCGGCCTCCCCGGTGACTTCCGGAATCGAAGCGGCACGAAAAGCCGCCACCGGAAGACCGCTGGCCATGGCCTCAAGCAGCGTCAGCCCAAATCCTTCATAAAGCGAGGGGTGTAAAAGCGCTAACGCTCCGTGATAAAGCGATTGAAGATCCTCATCCCCCAGCCCACTCACTAGGCAGAGCCCCTGCCCGCTTTCAAGCGCCGCCAGCTCTTCATAACCCTTCGGATATTTTTTGTCTTTGCGGCCGGCAATCACGAGACTGGCCTTGATACGTCCCGCACAAAAAAGCTCGCGAAAAAGGCGGGCAAGCCAAAGCACATTTTTATGCGGTTTGAGCGAACCGACATAAAGAAAATAGTTTTCAGGAAGGTCCAGTCGTTTTTTGAACACCTCCACCGCCCCACGGTCACTGCAGGGTTTGAATCTTGGATCCGCCGCTTCCGGAGTCACCGTCAGCTTGCGGGAATCGGCGCCAAAGTAATGCATCAGATCGGTGCGCGTATTTTCTGATACCGTCAGAATATGATCCGCACTTTTGACAGCGCACGCGAGCATCTTCCCCGCATAAAATGCCTGCCGCGGAGAATAAAAACGTCCGCGGTAAATCCAGTGAATCAGATCGTGGATGGTCACCACCAGTTTCGTACGTCCCTTAAAAAGGGGCACGTTGTAATGCGGCGCGTGCCACAGCCCGCAATGCTTTAAAAACGACGGGTAACTCGCTTGCTCGCGCAAGCCGTAGATCGGCGCATCAAACGGTTGGTGAGAAAAATGGGCATAGGGCCGCAGCAAATCAGCGGGGCCGTAAAGCGTGGCCGGCCCTGGCAGGGCGGTGGAATCCAACGCTCCCAAAAGGCCGCGCAAATAGGTTCCGATGCCGGTGTGGCGCACCATGCGCGCATCAATGCCGATGGCAGGGCTCATGGCTGAGACCCCTGGGCAAACGGAGCCGGCCGAGTAAACTCGCGTACGGCCTTACGAATGGCGTCGACCACCGGCACAACAGCGATCGTGGCGGGACATTCCCGCGGGTGAGTCACCTGATAAAGCCGCTCTGTCCAGGGATGCCACACCGCTGGATCATTGGGACCTTTAAAAATTGAAACAACGGACATTCCCTGCGCGGCTGCGATATGCGCCGGCCCCGAATCCATGCCGATAAAAATTCCGGGCCTTGAAAAAAGGATGATCAAATCGCGCAGACTGGTCTGTCCCCGTAGATCACAGGATCCCGGCGGCAAAACATCCACCGGAACGTGCTGTTTTTCTTCTTCGGTGCCGACAAGAACAATCTTCCCTGAATTTTCCTGGGCCACCCGTTTAAGAAGTTCGCGGCATTTTGTCGACTCCCACATTTTTTCCGGTAAACCTGCACCGAAATGAAAAATAAAAAGAGGCTCACGGCGAGCCTCCAGGCCAAGGCCGGCCCCCTGCCAAAAAGCTCTCTGTTCTTCGTCGCTTGAGCGAAAAGCCAGCGGAGTCAAAGAAGGGTTTTCAATGCCGAAAAATCGGAGCAACTCCATATTAAGTAGAACCTGGTGACGCGTAAACTCATAGCGACCCTGCCGGGTCAGTAAAAAGCCCCCGCCGGTGACTCCGTAGCCAATCCGCTCCGGAATACCGGAGCACGCAAGGATAAAAATGTGCCGCAGGTCTCCTCGGAAATCAATCGCCGCATCGTAACCGACTTGCCGCATCGTCCGTACCAGCCGAAGCGATTCAACGAAGGCGCTCCCTTTGTTTTTTTTCCGCGAAAACCAGGTTGCATCCATCCCGATCAACCGGTCAAAAAAGGGATCTTCGACAAAAAGGGCAAGATGAACACGATCGCAGAGCAAATCAATGGCCACATCGGGAAAGTGCTTCTTGAGAGCTGCCGCGGCGGGCCGCACCATCAGCACATCACCCAGCTGATCGGTGCGAATGAGGAGAATCCTCCGGAGCTTTGAGGTGTCCAGAGGCTGCTTCGGTTTTGACGCAGCGAAAAAAACCGCCCCCACGGCATCAAAGAAAAACAGGGCGAAACGCTTGAGCCAGCACCTGAAAAGATAGCGGTCAGAAAGAAGGGGCACGGGAGCTAAAACAAAGTATAGATAAACGGTGAAAGAGCCGAACCCTGCGTGAACACAATCAGCGCACCCAAAAGCAGCAGCACAAGCACAATGGGCGTCAGCCACCATTTTTTACGAATTTTCAAAAAATCCCAGAATTCTTTAAGAACGCTCAGTTTGCTCATGTTGATTCTCCTTGAATTAAAATTGTCTCGTACAATCGTCGCGACGGTCGACGCCGTCATGGCGCAAAATCCATTCACTCTCTTTGCCATCACGAAACTGTCGATTGAGCAGGTCTTTGCCCCGCAGACGCAGCCACAGCCCGATCGGGGTGATGACACCATAAAAAAGGATTGTCAGCATCACTCGCGACATGCACCCGCCGAGAATAATCGCAAAAATCATCCAGACGCGATAAAGCGGTTTTAAAAACGGCGGAAACACGGACCCAAAGAATACGAGAAAAGCGCCTGAGCCGAGAAACCACGGCCCGGCCGGACGACCGCGCCAAAAGGCGAGCCCCCCCAATAAAATAAAAACGCCTCCCACCAAAAACGCAAACTCGCGGATTTTCTTGGGGCTGACCTCCAGATTTTTAATTTCTTCGCTGATCTTCACGCAAACCCCTTCTAAGGCTCTGCAAAACAATAACATCGCCATTTGGAGAGCCTAATCCAACTCGAACTCTTTTTTCCAGTCGCTGTCTTTGGCCAACGGCGTCTGTTCTTTTTTATCCATCAAAAAATTCCCGATAATCAAATAGTCCATGTCCGTACGCATAAAACAACGAAACGCATCTTGCGGAGTGCAGACAATCGGTTCGCCGCGCACATTAAACGAGGTATTAATGACCACCGGACAGCCATGGCGATCATCGAGAGCCTTGAGCATACGGTAATAAAGCGTGTGTTCTTTCTCGTTGACGGTCTGTACACGCGCGGAATAATCGACATGCGTCACCGCCGGAATTTTCGACCGCACCACATTCAAAAGCTGCACCCCCTCCCGTTTTTTTTCTTCGGCGGTCATTTCGCGGCGAATCAGATCAGCCACCGGCGCGACAAGCAGCATGTAGGGACTGCGCTGACTGATCTGGAAATACTCAGACGCTTTCTCTTCAAGCACCGTCGGCGCAAACGGGCGGAAACTCTCCCTGAACTTGATCTTGAGATTCATCGTCGCCTGCATCTGCGCCGAGCGCGCGTCGCCGAGGATCGAGCGGTTCCCAAGCGCGCGCGGCCCGAATTC
>CAYMUZ010000043.1:0-7631 GCA_964393875.1 uncultured bacterium
CTGACGCTGGATGAAATCAAAAAAATTATGTCCTGTGGAAATAAAGGGCTCGAACCTTGTTGCTCAATGGTCGCAAAAATATTTGAGAATAAAATCCTCGAATTTGAAAACAAAATAGGCGAACTTCAAAAAACTAAGAAACGCTTAAAAACTCTTCTATCAACTTGGGCCAAATAATGAATCTTTTTTGTAAAGTCCTCGCAGAGATGGGCGGCACATTTGCTGTCATTTTCGTTGGAGGCGCTAGCATTATTCTCTCGGAAAAACAGATATTGCCGCCTATTTGTATTCCCATTGCTTGGGGACTTATGGTTTGCCTCATGATCATGGCAGTCGGTCATATATCAGGTGCTCATTTTAATCCCGCAGTTACTATTGCTTTTGCGGTTGCTAAACGCATCCCTGCGAGTCAGATTTTGTTTTATTGGACAAGCCAAATCGCCGGTGGATTAGCAGCGGTCACCCTATTAGGAGCTTTAAACAAATGAAATCTAAAGTTTTAATTCTTTGTACTGGAAATTCTTGCCGTTCCCAAATGGCTGAGGGCATTTTAAGGTATTATGGGAGCGATAAATTTGAAGTAACAAGTGCGGGAACCAAACCTTCCAAGATCAATGAAACCGCCATAAGGGTCATGAATGAAATCGGCATCGATATTTCAAAACATCGATCAAAGAATGTCAGCGAATTATTAGGGCAACATTTTCATTACATCATTACCGTTTGCGATAACGCCAAAGAATCATGTCCTATCTTCCCCGGCAATAGCATTCGGCTTCATTGGCCCTTTCCTGACCCGCCCCATGAGAAAGAAACAACAGAAGCCGTTTTGGATGAATTTCGTCGTGTCCGAGATTTGATTCATAACACATTTAGGAAAGTTGCGCTCACCGGACTATTTGAAAAAAACAATAAAAGTACCGGTACTGGTAGTGCCGGGTTCGACTTAGACCGGACACTCGGAGTACCGGTAGCAGTCTTTGAGGCAGGGAAAATAAAAAACTGACAAAATCGAGAACGGCGCCACATCTTCCCAAAGTGACATGACTCCTAATTCGCCCGACATGCTTTTTTGTTGAACCCGGCACCCCTGGTACCGGTACCCAAATATCGAAACAATCGAAACGACGAAAAGCTTGATAAACAAAGGAGATTCACGCATCATGCGGTGATTGCGGGAGATGCGGAAAGTTGGCTTGAATGTTTCCCTGTCTCTCCGCTATTTCCGTATGCGGGCAGCCAGCTACCTCAAGTGATTAATACAGAAAAATTTTCATCCCATATGCCCCCAGCTATTTTCATAAAAAAGCTCACCAAGTTTTACCGCAACCGCTTTAAGGCACTGGGTGATCTTCATCTGACGGTTGAAGACGGGCAATTTTTTGGTTTTCTTGGGCCCAACGGTGCGGGGAAGACGACGACGATCAGTGTGATCACGGGGCTTGCCAATTATCAATCCGGCGAAGTGCTTGTTTTTGGCAAGGATGTGCGTAAAGATTACCGTGAGACACGCGCCATGATCGGGCTTGTTCCTCAGGAATTTAATTTCGACCCCTTTCTTTCGGCCGAACAGATTTTGACGTATGAGGCCGGCTATTTTGGCGTGCCGTATCACGAGGGAAAAAAGCGTGCGGAGCACTGGCTTAATTTTTTTGATTTGTGGGCGAAGCGCAAGGAGGGTTACAAGCGTCTTTCGGGCGGTATGAAGCGCCGGCTCTTAATCGCGCGTGCGCTGATGCATGATCCAAAAATATTGATTTTGGATGAGCCCACCGCGGGCGTAGATTTGGAGCTGCGTTACCATTTATGGAGTTTTTTGAAAGAGCTTAACAGCAAGGGGAAAACAATTTTTTTGACCACCCACTATATCGAAGAAGCAGAGAAGCTTTGCACGCATGTAGCTGTGGTGCATCAGGGGCGGGTGGTGGCGCACGACACTATGAGTGCCCTCATTCATCAGCTGCATGCGGATTTTGTGGAGCTGTCGCTAAAGACGCCCGTGTTTGAATTCCCGCGGTTGGTGGAGGATGTGATGGTAACCCTTTTGGATGGGGGCAAGCGGTTATCGTTCGAAGAGAGGCCCGGTATGGTGAACCGGGTGCTGCAGATTTTGCATGAAAAGGGCATTGAGATCGAGAAGGTGGATGTGCGCCGGCCGAAATTAGAAGACGCTTTTTTAAGTCTGACAAAAAAATAAAGCTTCTGTGCCACGCTAATTCAATGGAGATAATGAGGATGAGAGCGATGACTGGGTTTGGGACATTGGTAAAACGTGAAATTGTGCGCTTTACGTGCGTATTCACGCAGACAATTTTTCCACCCGTGGTTTCAAGCTTTCTCTATCTTTTTATTTTCGGGCTCTCGCTGGGCGGCCGCATCGAAACCGTGCAGGGCGTGCCTTATCTTGTTTTTCTCGTGCCCGGACTGCTGATGATGTATGTGATCGAAGGCGCGTACGCCAATACGTCGAGTTCTCTTTTTATCTCGAGATGGGCGAATAACATTGAAGAATTGCTGGTAACCCCGCTTTCGTATCTTGAGATGGTGCTGGCGATTTTGATCGGCGGGCTGTCACGCTCACTTGTGGTTGTGAGCGGTGTTTATGCGGTGTCGCTTTGTTTTGTGCGGTTCATGCCTATGCATCCGGCGCTTGTGGTTTTCTTTATTGTGATCGTGTCGCTGACCTTCTCATCCGTGGGAATGATCACCGCGCTTGTCGCCGAAGAGTTTGAACACCTGTCGCTGATTACCACGTTTGTGATTACGCCGTTAATTTTTTTGGGCGGGGTTTTTCATTCGGCAAGCATGGTTCCGGCGCCTTTACGCTGGATCACACATTTTAACCCGATTTTTTACATGATTAATGGAATGCGCTATGGCATGATTGGCCACTCCGATGTGCCGTTTGTGCAGTGCGTGGCCGTGATTGTTGTTCTTTTTTTGGTGTTTTTAACACTGACGGTTTATTTATTTCACATCGGCTTTAAATTGCGCAAATGATGAAACCCACTCTTTATGGACTAGAACCCGCTGAAGCGCATGCGCTGATTCAATCGATCGGTGAACCTGCGTATCGCGCGGGGCAGTTGCTCGAATGGCTTTATCAAAAGCACATTTCAACGCTGGAGGAAGCCAAGACTCTGCCCGTGGGTTTGCGCGCCAAATTGGTGGAAACGCATGATTTGTCGGGTCTGATTTTCGCGGAAGATTATGAAGGCGGCCGCGGCGATTCTCACAAATTTCTTTTCAGAACACGCGACGGACGGCTCTTAGAAAGTGTGCTTATTTCACAGCAAGGCCGCCAAACCGTGTGTGTGTCCACTCAGCTGGGCTGCAAGATTGGCTGTATTTTTTGTGCGAGTGGAAAGGGCGCTTTTGCGCGCAATCTGACAGCCGGTGAAATTATCGAACAGATTATTTTGATCGAAAATAAAATCAAAACACCTGTGACGAACGTTGTGTACATGGGTATGGGGGAACCGCTAGATAATTTTGATGCCACAATGAAATCCCTTAAGATCCTGCAAGCGGAGTGGGGGCTGGCGATGGGCGGCCGGCGAATTACGGTTTCAACCTCCGGAATTACGCCAAAGATCGTAGAGTTTGTGAAAATTAACGAGGGCCGGGTTCGGCTTTCAATCTCTTTGCACTCGAGCATTGAGGAAAAACGCAGTGAGCTGGTTCCGATCAATAAAAAACACACTCTGAAAGAATTAATCGTTGCGCTGGATAAAATCCATCGCGAGCTGAAACGAGACATTACTTTCGAGTATACGCTGATTCGTGACGTGAATGATTCAGATGAAGAAGCGCGGGGCGTTGCGCAGATCGCGAACCGTTTGCGCGCGAAGGTGAATATTATTCCCTACAACCCCATTCGAGAGATGGAGTTCCGCACGCCGGAGAAACAGCGCATCGAGGCCTTTCAATATTACCTTGAAAGCCAAGGTGTGCGTGTGACCGTCCGCCAAACGGCCGGCCGGGAAATTAATGCGGCGTGCGGACAGCTTAGGTTGGATCGGGAAGCAAAGAAAGCCTAAATTGCACACAAAGCACCTTTTTGAAATTTTCTCACTCCGAATCTTTCCGTTGTCTTGTTTCTAACGCTTTTTCAAACCAACCCCCGGTGAGCGCGTCGAGCTGTCCCGTGAGCTCGTCAAGCTGTAATTTCTTTTCATAGTTCAAAGACAGCTCGTTCGGTTCTGAGAAAAGAAGCTCGGCCTGCAAGCGCCGGCGTTCGTAGTAAATGCGCGTGGCTTCAGCTAAAAAGTCACGGCGCTGATCGATCATTAATTTTTCTCGCGAATCAATTGAGGTTTGTGAGGAACTCCATACCAGATCGCTCAGTTCCCAGCGCACGGTCACATCGAATCCATGCGAAACATCCTCCGGTCCGGTGATATAACGGTCGGGATCGGCCGTGCCACCGCGGTCTAGATCAATCGATTTGCTGCGGGAGAGACTGCGGTTGAGCGAAAACGAGGGTAGCAGCGCACGTACGCGAGATTCACTCTGCCAACGATGAATTTTTTCACTCGATAAATTGCCGTAGCGAACCACAGCATTTTGAACGGAACGCATCGTGGGTTCTGCCAGCTGAATTTGTTCAAAAAGAGATTCTTTTTCCGGGGATGGAATCCGGGGGCTTTGAAAAAAGACTTCCGGAGTCACCACTTGTTCGATCAACTCGCCTGAAGTAACCGCCGCCAGCGATTCGCGCTCACCGGCAAGCACCGCAAGCGATACCGTGTCGCGGTGGCTTGCCTCACCTGAGAGCGCTTGCCAGCGGCGGCTTTGACGCCGGTAGGCATATGCGCCGCTCGGTGTGCCGGCAAAAAGCACAGCATTTTTTTCAGCGTAGGCCAGGGTGTTGACGCGGGTATTTTCAAGCCCCGTATCCGGAAGCATCTGCCAATGGAGGCCCTCGTCTTCGCTTTGCGCAACGCCTTCGAGCGTTGAAAGCCAGAGAGTTTTTACAAAGGGGATGGCGGAGATTAGCACAGGCCGAAACGGTGCAGTGGTCAGAAGCTCGCTCTCTGAAGAATCTGCCGGCGACGGAGGTGTGTCCGAGGGTAGGTCTTCTTGGGACGCGCCGCCGGAGGGTAAGAGAAACACGGCGCGTGTATGCGCAGACTCCTCGATTCGATAAAGAATTCGATTTGAAATTAAAAAAAGATGGTCTGCTGTGGCTGACACCATTGTTACCGGGCCATGACTCGGCAGCCGACTATCGGGTGTCCAGGTCTTGCCTCGATCGCGCGATACGAACAAACCGTCGGCGGTTCCTACCAACCACAAAGTCTCCGGGTTTGTCCAGACAGCAAACGACAGCACAAAAGGCTGCGCCTGCGAATGACGCTCGAAAACATTCTCCCACTTTGTTTGAGCCGGATCAAACCGCCAGAGGGATCTGTCCGTCAAAACAAAAAGCTCTTCCGAAAAAGTTCGCACTAGCCGTTGAATGGTTTCTCCGCTGGCGTTCAAGCGGCCGAGATTTTGCCATGAGGTGCCGCCAGTCATGTGAAAAACCTCGTGCTCGGATGCGACAAGTATTTGCCTGGATGAAAAAAGATCCGCTGAAAGATATTTTAAGGGGGATGTTGCCGGGGGCCCAGCAATGGCTGCGAATACGCGAGGTGCGGAAAAGGCAAAGCCGATAAGGGTGAGGAACGTGAGCGCTATTTTTCTCAGCATAGGGGGGCCTCAAATTTACTTATAATGAATATTATTATTTAAATAAATAAATTAGTCAATGGTTATTTGCGCCGCCCCAAACACTGTTTCTATCCTTGGTGCGGCTCTTTGTGATATATTTTGCACCTCTTTACCACAAGCACGTTGTTTTTAAGGAGACTTTCATGGGATTTCGTGTCGGAATCGTCGGGCTCCCGAATGTGGGCAAATCTACTATTTTTAACACACTTTCGGCGGCCAAGGCCGAGGCGGCCAATTATCCTTTTTGTACAATCGATCCCAATAAGGGCATTGTGACCGTGCCTGACCACCGTCTGGATGAGCTTGCCAAGATCTATGTACCCAAAAGAACCGTGCCGACCGTCATTGAATTTTATGACATCGCCGGTCTTGTCAAAGGGGCCTCCAAGGGAGAGGGGCTCGGCAATCAGTTTCTCGGCCACATCAAAGAAGTCGAGGCTATTTTGCATGTGGTGCGCTGCTTTGATGACCCAAATATTGTGCACGTGTCCAACAGCGTTGATCCGATTCGGGATATCGAGGTGATCGACACCGAGTTATGCTTGAAAGATATTGATACCATCGCCGCGCGGTATCAAAAAACGGAAAAGCTTTCGCGCGCCGGCGACAAAGCTGCGACAGAGCTCATGCCGACTTATGAGAAAGTTAAAAAAGCTCTGGAGGATGGAACCCCTTTGCGGCTTTTAGGGTTGAGCGAGGATGAAAAACGTCAGATTCAAGACATGTCTTTTTTAACTCTGAAACCGGTGCTGTATTGCGCCAATGTCGCCGAGACCGATTTGCCCGGCGGGGGTAAATGGGTTGCCCCAGTGCGTGAACGCGCCGCCAAAGAGGGCGCGGGGGTGGTTGTTATCTCGGGGAAGGTCGAGGCGGAGTTGATGGATCTTCCTGATGCCGAAAAATTGGAATTTCTCAAAGAGTTTGGGCTGACAGAGCCCGGGTTAAGGTCTTTGATTCGCGCGGGTTATGATGTGCTGGATCTCATTACTTATTTCACGGCCGGCGAACAAGAAGTACGCGCCTGGACCGTTCGTAAAAACACTAAAGCTCCGCAGGCCGCGGGCGTGATCCACTCCGACTTTGAGCGTGGATTCATCCGCGCTGAAACAATGAGCTACGACGATATCATCCGCCTTCGCTCTCCAGCCGCTGTCAAAGACAAAGGCCTGCTTCGCATTGAGGGAAAAGAATACGTCACCCAAGATGGCGATGTGATGCTGTTTAGGTTCGGCGTATAACAACGCCTACGGACACATCGGTAGTGTCCGAGGCGCAGTGCCGGCGCAAAGGCGCCGGTGCTGTTTAGGTTCGGCGTATAACAACGCCTACGGACACATCGGTAGTGTCCGAGGCGCAGTGCCGGCTGCCAGATAGTATCCGCTAGCATTTCCTAACATCAAAACAGCGCTAAAATCATCTATCCCCATGTATTTGCTAAACTTAAAATCTTCGTGTATTATTTTTTAAATCTTTCATAAAGAGATTAAATGAGGAAGCTTTTACCCTGTGACGGAGGTAGTTTTTGAAGACTCGTATTTCTAAAAGCGCGCGCGTACAGGCTTTTATTACCGCCTGCTTCTATAGCGTCACGCTTTTCACCTATTCTCCGGACGCAGTTCATGCTGCAACCCCGTCTTCTATAGATGTACCCATCCCGCAATTATCTGCCCAATCCCTCGCTCATCTCAGTTTGCCGCAAGGTCTTGGCCGAGTAGAGGAGATCTACCAAGGACCGGCCGGTAAGCTCGTGGTTCTCATCCAGGATGCGCACTCTATCTCCGAAGCGCAGGTAAATCTGGCCAAGCTCATCCGCTATTTTGAGACAAAATTTGGAGTGGGACTAGTCGCGCTGGAGGGCGCATCGGGGACGTTGGATACGCAATTCTTCAAAAGTTTTCCAGATCGCAAACTTCTAA
>CAYMUZ010000044.1:0-4565 GCA_964393875.1 uncultured bacterium
TCGACCTCCGACCGCGACCGGGCGCTTTCGGTGATGACCAATGTTTTCTTTCATTTGCATCCGGTCAAGGTGAGAAAATCCGGCGCGCGTTTCGGATTTACCTGGTGCGCAGGAGGGCTTTCATTCTTCGTGTTCCTGACGCTCGTCGTAAGCGGCATTCTTCTTATGTTCTACTACCGGCCAACGGTGGAATACGCTTATAACGATATCGTGGCCATGCGCGAGCACGTTCCTTTTGGCATTATGCGCGAGCTGCACCGTTGGGGCGCGCATGCGATGATCATCACCGTGTGGCTGCACATGTTCCGGGTGTTTATGACCGGCTCTTACAAGCCGCCGCGTGAATTTAACTGGGTGATTGGCGTGATTCTTTTGGTACTCACCATGCTGTTGAGTTTCACCGGGTATCTACTGCCGTGGGACCAGCTGGCGATGTGGGCCATTACGGTGGGTAGCAACATGGCGCGCGCAACACCGTTTCTGGGGCATGAAGGCCCCGGTGCCGGGCTGCTTAAATTGGGAGATATTCCCCTCATTCACTCCGGCAGTGACGTGCGTTTTGCGCTGTTGGGTGGAAGGTTTGTCGGCGCGGCGGCGCTGCTTCGCTTCTATATCCTTCACTGCGTGGCCATTCCAGTAGCGGTTGTCATTTTGATGGCCGTTCATTTCTGGCGCATTCGCAAAGATGGAGGCATTAGCGCTCCGCTATGATGCACGCTTTTACCGAGGCCATCAACTCCTTCTCGTCACCGCTTGCGATTTTTAGTTCCGCCATCGCACTCTTCGGGCTTTTTTGTGCGTTTCCCCGTGTGATGACTTCCATTCCCGCGGCCAGCACCTTCGGCCTATTGGTGATTGCCTTTTTCGCAGTGGGTTTGCAGAACCCCCATTTTCACGAAATGGTCGTGAAGCCAGACAATGTGCCCATCATTGGACTCATTTTTATTTTCGGTTATTTCACCTGGTACGCTATGCGCAAGGCGGTAATCAATGATGCGCTGATTGAACAAGGGAAGCCTACCGTTGAGAAAGCAGAATCTGAAGAAAAGGTGATGGTGTTTCCCTATTTGATTTACATTGAGTTTGTGGTGGCGCTGGTGTATGCGGCGGTATTGGTTTTCTGGTCGATCATGATCAAGGCTCCGCTTGAGGATCCGGCCAACCCCGCGCTTTCGCCCAATCCTTCCAAAGCGCCCTGGTACTTTCTTGGGCTGCAAGAGATGTTGGTTTATTTTGATCCATGGCTGGCTGGTGTGCTATTCCCGACCTTCATTATTATTGGGCTGTGTGCCATTCCGTACATCGACAACGACCCCAAAACCTCCGGCTTCTATTGTTTTAAGCAAAGGCGCTGGGGCATTACCGCTTTTCTGGGCGGATTTTGGCTGCTCTGGATTCTCCTGGTGTTGATGGGCACCTTTATGCGGGGGCCGAACTGGAATTTTTTCGGGCCCTTTGAAGAATGGAATGCTCACAAGCTTGTGCCGCTCGTGAATGTCAATTTGTCGGAGTTTTTTTATGTCAAGTGGTTGGGCATGGGCCTGCCGCACAATTGGTTCGTGCGTGAATTGCCGGGGTTTGCTTCCCTTGCCGTCTACTATGGCGTGATTCCGGCTATTTTACAACGCACGGCTTTTAAAAAATTGTATGAACGCATGGGCGCCGCACGTTACGCGATTTTAATTATTTTAGCGCTGACAATGCTGGTGCTCCCGATCAAGATGTACCTGCGCTGGGCACTCAATTTGAAATACATTGTGGCCATTCCAGAATTCTTTTTTAACATCTAAGGCTGTGTCACTTCATGCCGCCTAAAAAACCATCTCTCTATAGCCTGGATAAAACTCATGTGGCCTTTGCGGCAGCAGCGGTGTTTTTGCTGGCGGGGCTTGTCTGGATGGTTTTGCAAGATTCCAGCCGCGAGTGGAAAGGCTGGCAGCGCCAATACATGAAACTCATGCGCGAGCACTCGCTAGTGGAATTAAAAGAAACGCAGGGCAAGGTGAGCGCTGAGGAATCAAAGCGCCTGAATGCGGAGCTCGCAGAAGCCAAAAAGACAGCGGCTCAGCACCAGAACGAAATTCTGCAAGCTCAAAGTGAACTTGATCAAATCCTCAATCGTTATGGAAAGGCCAAGACCCAGTATCAAAACTTGAAACAGTTCCAAGACAGCGACCGCTATTTTTATGAAGAGCTTAGGGAGCATTCCGAAGAGGCCAAGGCTCTTGATTATCAGAAGCGGATGAGTGTGCGGGAGTCTGAGATCGCTTCCGCAAAATTTCTGTGGGAGCAAGTGGAGGCGGAAAAGGATGCGAAAGAAGCCGAGATTAAAATATGGAATGGGCAGGTGCAGGAGGTTTCACGGCAGATCACCGGTCTTGAGCGGGATGTGACGGTCGTCGAAGGAAAAATTAAAAAATTCACCCCGACGATTGCGAATGAAATTTTGAATGCTCCCATGCTTGACTTTATTCACCCTAATTTGCAGATTCAGCAGATCGTGGTGGAGAAGCTGCAAGACGATTATTATTTTGCTAAGGCGCAGAAGGTGGATCGATGTATTACCTGCCACTTGGGCATCGATCAAAAGGGTCTTGAAAATGCTCCGCAGCCTTTTCGAACCCACCCCAAGCTCGATCTTTTTCTTTCCTCCAACTCTAAACACAAACTCGAAGAAATTGGCTGCACGGTTTGCCACGGCGGCAGCGGCCAATCCGTCAGCTTTACTACCGCTGCGCACACGCCCCGCAACGGCGAACAGGCCAAGGAGTGGGAGAGAAAATATCACTGGCAATCCCTTGAGTATTGGGCCGATAAGATGTTGCCACTCAATCATGTGGAGGCTTCTTGCGCCAAGTGCCACACCGGAACCGTCGAAGTGCCCCAGGCGCCCAAGTTGAATCAGGGCCGGCGCTTGGTGACCGAGTATGGCTGCACAGGCTGTCATAAAGTTGAAAATATGGAGCGTTGGAAAGTTGGGCCGAGCCTGGCGCATGTGCAGAGCAAACTCGATGCAGACTGGATCGTTCGATGGCTGCATAATCCGAAAGAGTTTCGGCACTCCACTAAAATGCCGAGAATTTTCGATCTCAGCAATGCCGATGACCCGGCCAGTCTTGAGAAAAACAGTGCGGCGATTGCCGGAATTGCAGCTTATTTGATGAAACATTCCGATCCGGTGACGCTGACGGCGCCGACGGGGAAGGGTAACCCCGAAAAAGGGAAGCAGTTGATTGAAGAAGTCGGATGTTTGGGGTGTCACACTGCGGTTGGCAAAAGCGCAAATCATCACGGCCCCGAGTTGTCCGGACTTGGCAGCAAAGTGAAGGCCGATTGGCTTTATACTTGGCTTAAAGATCCAAAACACTACAGTCCGAACACCCGCATGCCAAGCCTGCGCCTCAGTGATGAAGAAGCCGCCGACATTACGAGCTACCTTTTGACTGACCGCAATGAAAAGTTTGAAAGTAATCGTGCTCCCTACGTAAAACCCGAGACGGTGGCCGATTTAGCCCTCAATTTTTTGACGGGAACGATGCGGCATGAGGAGGCCTTGAAGAAGCTGGGAACGATGAGCGCCGACGAACAACTTGAGTTTGTGGGCACCAAAATGATTGCTCATCAGGGATGCTTTGGTTGTCACGAAATTAAAGGGTTTGAACAGGCAAAGCCGATCGGCACCGAGTTGACGTATGAAGGCTCCAAAGATTTGAGCCGGTTTGACTTCGGGTTTGCGGACATTTCGCATTCGAGACAGGCCTGGATTTTCCAGAAACTCAAAGACCCGCGCAGTTACGATAAAGGGAAAGTAAAACCGTATTTTGAAAAACTTAAAATGCCGCACTTTGGATTTACGGATGAAGAAGCGGAAGCCATCACCACCTTTGTGCTCAGTCTTCAGAAAAACGGCGTTCCTCTTGAGATGCAAAAAAACTTAGACAGCCGCGAGAAAGAGACCGAGGCGGGGCGGCTGCTCGTTTCTAAAATGAACTGCCAGGGCTGTCACACGGTCGACGGAGTCGATGGCCGTGTGCGTACCCTTATTGAGGATGCTGGAAACGCACCGCCTATTTTGAATGGCGAGGGCAAGAAAGTGCGTGAGCGCTGGCTCTATCACTTTTTGGGCGCGCCGACACCGATTCGCCCCTGGCTGAAATACCGCATGCCGACTTTCGGATTTGGCGCGGACGACATTCATCAACTCATCACCTATTTTAACCGTCTCTCGGATGTGCATGAGCGCTATGTGGAAGATGAAGTTCCGGTGACAACGACGGATAATTTGAAACAGGGACAGTCACTTTTCTCCCAGCTACAATGTATTAAATGTCACCAGGCGCATCCAGATGCCGCCCTCTCGTCATCCTTTTTAGCACCAAACCTATTGATGTCGAAAGAACGTTTACGGCCTGACTGGATTTTGGATTGGGTCAAAGATCCCCAAGCGATCCAAGAGGGAACCATGATGCCCAGTTTCTTTCCGGACGGAGCTTCACCCCTGCCAGACATCTTCAATGGGGATGCCCAACTGCAGATCAAGGCGATTCGTGATTATTTGATGGTCT
>CAYMUZ010000045.1:0-3380 GCA_964393875.1 uncultured bacterium
GCGCTGTCCAACCGGCCACACGGCTTGCGGCAAAAACAGTTGTAAAAAACTCAACGGGAAAACCCAGCAGGTAAAGCACTGACGCTGAAAAAAAGTCAACGTTGCAGGGAATTTGCTTGCGCTCCCACATCACCTTTTCAACACGGTTGGAAATTTCCATCCAGTGTTTATCGCCCGCTTTTTCACACATTTGCGCGGCAATTTCACGGAACGCAGTGGCTCGTGGGTCCTGCTTCTTATAAATCCTGTGTCCGAAACCCATCACCTTCTTTTTATGGGTCAGCAAGTCTTCGACGTACGCCACCGCACGATCAGGCGTATTGATTTCCAAAATCATTTCCATGGCGCGCTGATTGGCGGAACCATGCAAGTCTCCTTTAAGAGTGCCGATGGCGGATGTGACGCCCGAATACATGTCGGACTCCGTGGCCACCGTAACACGCGCGGAAAAAGTAGAGGCATTGAGACCGTGATCGGCCAGCAGAATCAAGTAAGCATCCAGCGCCTTAGCCATTTCAGGCTCCGGCTTTTGACCATGCATCATGTAAAGAAAATTGGAAGCATGCGGAAGTTTTGCGTCCGGGGGGACCATTTCTTCGCCCTTGCGGTACCGGTGAAACGCTGCAATGAGGGTTGGAAACTGGGCCGTGAGCTTAACAGCCTTACGCCGATTCGATTCCAAATCGCGCAGGTCTGCTTCCACATCGAAAAGCGCAAGCATTGACGCAAGCGTTCGGAGAACCCCCATGGGATGCGCCTGTTTTGGAATTGTTTTTAAAGCGACAAGCACCTCTTTTGGGACTTCGCGATTTTTTGCGAGAAGTTCGAAAAACTGTTGAAGTTCCGGCGCGGTAGGCAAGCGCCCGTACCAGAGTAAAAAGACCGTTTCTTCAAACGAGGAATTCGGAGCGAGCTCTTCGATAGAAATGCCGCGGTAGGAAAGCTGACTGCGCTCACCATCGACGAGACTGAGCGCGGTTTGCGCCGCAATAACGCCTTCGAGCCCCTTGACGTATCCTGCGGCTTTGTCATCACTTGACGCGGCTTGTGTCTGCGAGTTCGGCATAGAAGCGCATTATACCTAAAAATCCCGAAGTGGGAAGGCAGAAAAGGCGGGTTATGAATCCGCGACTACAGCCTTCCGTATTTTCCCGCTCGATGATCGCGCGCATACCCCACATAGCGCAGAGCCCAAGCTTTCAGATCTGAAATTTCACGGCGTGTTAAATGGCGAACAAATTTCGCCGGCCGGCCAAAATAAAGACTGCCCTCTTTGAGTTTCTGCCCCTGCGTCACAAGACTGCCGGCGCCCAGAATGACGCCCTTACCAATCACAGCTCCGTCTAAAACAATGGATCCCATACCGACCAAAGACTGGTCTTTGACCGTGCACGCATGCAAAACCACCTGGTGCCCAACCGTCACATAATCGCCAAGGTTGCAGCCACGGTTGGATTCCACGTGCAGGACAGAAAGATCTTGAATATTGCTGTATCGGCCAATTTTTATTTTTTGAATATCGCCGCGCAGGACACAGCCAAGCCAAACACTGGAATAGTCTCCAATCTTGACCCTCCCAATAACCTGCGCCGATGAATCGACGTAAACGTGTTTGCCAAGTTTAGGAAGGATGGGTTTCATCGAGAGCATAGATCCCCGTGTCGTAGGGGGCGGTTCTAAACCCGCCCCTACGGTTAGGCCAGCAACTGCCTCAGCACATACTGCAAAATGCCGCCGTGCCGGTAATAAGCAAGTTCAACAGGTGTATCAATGCGGCAGACTGTCTCAAATGTTTTATCCCCGGCTTTTACCGCAATTTTTTTACCAGGCTCAACCGCTGCCAGCCCATGAAAGTCATAAACTTCTTCCCCCGTGAGGCCAAGCGTCTCACGGTTCTCGCCTTCTTTAAATTGCAGCGGCAGAATTCCCATTCCGATCAGGTTACTGCGATGAATACGCTCGAAGCTTTCGGCAATTGCCGCGCGAATGCCCAAAAGCATGGGGCCCTTGGCCGCCCAATCCCGCGACGATCCTGTGCCGTATTCCTTTCCAGCAATCACGATCAGGGGTACTCCCGCAGCACGATATTTCTCTGAGGCATCAAAAATACTCATGCGCTCACCGTTCGGCAAGTGGCGCGTCACACCGCCTTCCACACCGGGCACAAGTAAATTTTTAAGCCGGATGTTTGCAAAAGTACCGCGCACCATCACTTCATGGTTGCCGCGGCGCGCCCCATAAGAATTAAAATCAGCAGCCGTCACCCCGTGGTTGATTAAATAATTGGCGGCTGGAGAATTTTTGGCAATCGACCCGGCCGGTGAAATATGGTCGGTCGTCACTGAATCAGCCACCAGCACAAGCACGCGTGCGCCGCAAATGTCCTTAACCAGCGTAGGCTGCATGGGCATATTCTCAAAATACGGGGGGTGTTTGATGTAGGTCGACTTTTCATCCCAGCAGTACGTGTCGCCGGAGGGAGCCTTGAGCGAACGCCAAGCTTCGTCTCCGTCAAACACGTTTGCGTACTGTTTTTGAAACATCCCCGCCTGTAGTTTGGAACAAGCCTGGCGGACTTCCTCATCAGAGGGCCATATTTCGTGAAGGTAAACCGGCTTTCCATTTTTATCACGGCCGAGCGAATCTTTGCTCAGATCAATCTCAAGCGTCCCTGCCAAGGCATAGGCAACCACCAGCGGGGGCGAAGCTAGATAGTTGGCGCGCACCTGCGCATTCACACGGCCTTCAAAGTTTCGGTTTCCGGAAAGAACCGAGGCCACCACAAGGTCTTTTTCACGCACCGCATTTGAAACCGCCTCAGGCAGCGGCCCGGAGTTTCCAATGCAGGTCGTGCAGCCATAACCCACCAAATTAAATTTCAGCGTATCAAGCGCAGATCTCACCCCAGCGGCTTCTAGATAATCCATCACCACTTTGGAGCCAGGTGCAAGGCTGGTTTTTACCCACGGTTTGGTGCGCACCCCGCGCTCCACCGCTTTTTTGGCCACAAGTCCCGCGGCCAGCATCACCGCGGGGTTGGAGGTGTTGGTACAGCTGGTGATCGCCGCAATCGTCACGGCACCATGCCCAACACTAAAGGTTTCACCGTTTTGCGTTACGCTCGCCGAGGCTTTGGCATCGCCCCCTTTGGCCGCAAGCGTTTCGGATAGAAATTTTGAGAAAGAAACAGGCGCATCGCCAAGGGCCACTCGATCTTGCGGGCGCTTAGGCCCCGCCATGCTCGGAACCACAGTAGCCAGTTCTAATTCAAGATTGTCTGAGAATTGAAAATCGGGTGTTTGCGTTGTGCGAAAAAGTCCTTGTTCCTTGAGATAAGCTTCCACAAGCGCCACCTGCTCTGCACTACGACCGGAAAGGCG
>CAYMUZ010000046.1:0-6061 GCA_964393875.1 uncultured bacterium
CATCTCCGCCGCGCAACGCGAGAGTCCCAATTTCACCGTGGGGCCTGGCACCGACATCCCCTTCGCGGCCATAAACCACATCGCGCGAAAGATTGCGTTTGCGCGCTGCCGCGACCACTTCCAAAAGCTTCATGGCCGTACCGCTCGGAGCATCTTTTTTGTGCCGATGGTGAATTTCCATGATTTCCATATCGTAACTGTCATCCAAGGCCTTGGCCGCCATTTCTGCCAGGCTGAAAAGCAGGTTGACACCGATACTCATGTTGGGGGACTGCACCACAGGAATTTTTGAAGAAGCTCGCTGAATTTTTGCCAAAACATCGGCCGGCAAGGCCGTGGTTCCAATCACACATCCCGTGTGAGTCTTAAGCGCCGCTTCAAGATTGCGTAGAGTGGCAGAAGCATGCGTAAAATCAATCAAAACATCAGCCCCTTTTAAAGCGGTTAACGGATGATCGCTGATTTTGACGCCCGCGCCGCGCGAACCGGCCACCACACCAAGATCCGCACCCACATCCGGATGCCCGGGCTGCTCAAAAGCGCCTGTCACTTGAATATTTTTATCTTTGAATGCCAGCCCCAAAATCGTCTTGCCCATCCGGCCCGCGGCTCCGGCGACCGCAAGCCGAATCATACGGCCACACCCAGGCGTTTGAGCGCTCCCCGCAAAAGCGATTGATTCGCGGCTTTCAACTCACAAAGAGGTAGGCGAAATTCCGGTTGGATCAATCCCATCATGCCCAGTGCTGTTTTCACGGGAATGGGGTTCGTCTCAACAAACATCACTTCAGAAAGTTCGCGTAAGGCTGCGTGTTCCTTGAAAGCAGCTTTAAAATCGCCCGCAAGTGCCCTATGCACAAGCGCACGCACGCGCGCAGGCACCACGTTGGCAATGACAGAAATCACGCCACGTGCACCCACGGCCATCATCGGCAGCGTGAGTCCGTCGTCCCCTGAAATCACAGTGATATCGCAGAGCGAAAGAATTTTATCGACCTGGGCAAGATTGCCGCTGGCCTCTTTGATCGCAGCGATGTTGGGATGTTTGGCAAGCCGCGCCACGGTGTCTGGCGCAATCGACACACCGGTACGTCCCGGCACATTGTAGAGAATGATCGGAATATCTGTTTTATCCGCCAGAAAACGGTAGTGGCGGTACAAACCTTCCTGGGTGGGCTTGTTGTAATAGGGCGTCACCACAAGCACTCCCTGAGCCCCCATTTTCTCAGCGTGCTGAATAAGCCCAAGCGCCTCGGCAGTATTGTTGGAGCCCGCTCCGCAGACCACCGGCACACGTCCTCTGACATGCTCAATCACCAGAGACATGACACGGCGATGCTCGTCGTGCGACATCGTCGCCGACTCACCGGTCGTTCCACAAGGAATCAAAACATCGGTCTTGTTTTTTAACTGGAAATCAATCAGGCCTTTAAGTGCCGGCTCATCCACACGTCCATTTTGAAACGGCGTAACCAGCGCAACCATCGAACCTTCGAAAGTGTTATTTTTTTTGGCCATACTCACCCCAACCGCCCAAGAGTTTCACCTCATCTGTCACTTTAAAAAAATAGTCCCCTCAAAAACAAGCTTTGCCTCCCCTTCCAAAGTAACTTTCTTGATTTTCTTTCCGTCCCGCTGAAAATTAATGATGAGCGTCTCACCGCCTTTAGTCTTTACTGAAACCGGCGGGCGCACATACCCTTTTAGGGAACTGATAATCGCCGCCGCCGTCGAGCCCGTTCCACAAGCGAGCGTCTCGGCCTCGACCCCGCGCTCGTAGGTGCGCACACACACCACGTCAGAGTCTTCTACCTGAACAAAGTTGGCGTTGGTTCCGCGCGGCTTAAACGTTTCGTGTTCACGCACCGTCCGGCCCAGCGCCGCCACATCCATTTTTTCAAGCCCCTCCACAAAAATCACGGCGTGGGGCACGCCTGTGTTGATAAAGGAATAATGCAGACGCCGTCCCTCAAGGGGCAAACTGCCCTCCATCTTAAATTCGCGCGGATCGGGCAGCTGCACCCGCACGCGGTCATTGGGCAATACCTGCGCCTCAATGATCCCTGCGAGCGATTCAAAACTGAATTTTTGCGGCAATTTATGAATACGGTTGGCGTAGAGCGCAATACAGCGAAACCCGTTGCCGCAAGCTTCCGCCTCGGAACCATCGGAGTTGATGATGCGCATTTTGAACAGACCACGGCGAGAGCGCTCATAGAGCAAAATGCCATCCGCCCCCACAGAGTTGTGCACTGCGCAAAGTTCCCGCGCGATGTCTTTACCACTGCGGAAAACACCGCTCCGGTTGTCAATGACGATAAAGTCATTGCCTGAAGCCGCCATTTTGTGAAAAGACAAAGTTTTCATGATTTTGGATACTTTTCCAGATTAAAAAGGGTTGGTGATTCTATCAAAATCAGGGGGAGAAAGCCACGCCCTTATTTTACGGCCGACCGGGCTAGGCTGCGAAATCCGGAGGCTCCGGATCTTCTGGGAAATAATCGGGGATTTCGCCAAGGATGTCTTGCTGCTGTTTGAGCAATTCGGCCATGAAAGCACTATTGTCTGCGTCACCCCATTTTTCGTAGGCATGCAAAAGGTTCGAGAGAACCCGGCGAACAATGGTTTTTGTATCCGCGGGCTCGATCAAAACTGTTTTCAGATCAATCGCTGCCCCTTCATACAAATCAAGCACCGCCTTTTCGGTCAACAAACGGCCGCCGTAAAATCCATCCACATAGAAGAACCGTCCACCCGACTCTGCACGCGCCAGAAAATGCCCGGGTAAATTACATCCCTCCACCGTTAACCCCAACCGAGCCGCCGCGAGAATATAAACACAGGCCAGCGTAATCGGAATGCCGCGTTTGTGTTCAATCACATACGCCAGACTACTGTTGAGCGGGTTGTAGTAATCACTTTTCAAGGCCCCCGCAAGACGCTTTTCCTTGAACAAAAAATCAGCCAGCGCAAGCTCGTCTTCTCCGGGATGTTTCCTTTTAAATTCCTCCGCCAGCGCATCCAGCAGCGGCGGCAGCGGGTCCGAATCGGTGCCTTTGGCATGAAAACGACTCAGAAGGGCCATTGCTTTTTCAAGACGCTCCTTGTCACCCGCCGGCGTGAGCCAGCTGTTCCACACCTTGCGCAGCCAATCGCGCTTGTGTATTTCAAGAATCGGCGCAAGCACACTCCAACCCTCCGGGCTGATCTCGGATGAAAAACGCCCAATCTCTCCGGCGAGACCGGGCCCCAGTTCTTTGAGAGCTTTGACAACTTCGTGGCGCACAATGGAAGACTCGTCATCAAGCAGGCGAATAAGGTGCGGTAATTGAGAAAGGTTCATACCGCAGGACTCCGTTTTTTATAAAAGGCGACGCCCCAACCCCCGGCCGCTACGGCCAGAGAAAAAAACAGCTGTGTCAGCGCAGCTTCCCACGTGGCATTCCACACGATTTTGCGCCCGATACCCAGCACCACGCCGGGGAAAGTGCTCATGTCCCAAAAAGCATAGAAACCAAATACCGCAAAACCCATCCCAAAAAGCAGGCTTACCCCAATCCACCCCCCCGCAACACCGCTAAAGCGCCCCCTCCAGAAAAGCAGCGCAGAACTTCCGTAGAAAATCCAGAGCACCGCCAGCAACCCACGGTGCGTTTGATCATAGAAAGGGCTGGTAATTTTTTTGGTCAACCGCCGGATTTGCTCTTGCGAAAAAAGCTGGGTGAGCTGATCCGGAAATGCTCCAAAAAGACGACTGATGACCAAAACGGCCTGGCCGGATGGAACGGGTTTTGGGAAACTCTGCTGCCGCGCCGAAAAGATGGCTACCGTCAATAAAAGGGCTCCAAAAACAGCGCGTAAAATTGCTCTCAACATGAGGTCGCTTTGTTTTTTTTAAGAAGCCTGCGAATTTCATCCAGCATGACTTTAGGCGCAAACGGTTTTTCGACGAATGCGTCTACCAATCCTGCCGCATCGCGCATACTCGCACGCCCCGACATCATGATGATGGGAATATTTTTGATCCGTTCAGAGGCGTGCTTCAAATGTTCCACCAGCTCACAGCCTGTCTTACCGGGCATCAGCACATCGGTAATAATTAAATCAGGTTTCTCAGTCTTTACTTTCCAAAGCCCGGCATCCCCGCTCGTAGCAATGATGGCTTCAAATCCGAGAAAGCTCAGCCATCCCTGCATCAGATCACAGATTTCGTTTTCATCGTCGATGACGAGAATTTTTTTACCGCTCAGATCCGGATCGTCCACCATAGCCCCTCAATACCGCTTTCCGTGCTTTTGAGCACGGGATTGATTGAAATTCATTTTCCACGCAATCTGTTTTTCAAGATCAATCCCAAGGCCGCCGCACAAATCAAAAAGCCGAATGGCCGTATCCGCCAACTCGTCTTCAAACGTGTCTTTTTTCAAAAGGCCAAACTGGCCGCCGCGATGCGCCTCGATGGCCTCCCCAAGCTCTGAGACAATTAGCATGAGCATCTCTCCCACATTGCGTTTTTTATCCCAAAAACCTTTGCGCCGCGCACTGCTGTGACAGCCTCGAACCCAATCCTGAATTGATTTTTTCACTCGGGTCTCCTGAGAATAAAAAGGCCGGTTCCGAGAATCGACGCCGTCTTTATTTTCTCCATAATAGCGATAGGAATTCCGCGGTCAAATCTTATCTTTTTTGTGGGGACCCTCCCTTGCCAGACCCGCACTGTTTGAATATACTGTGCACTCCTATGGCACCCCAAACCTTATTTGAAAAGATCTGGAATTCTCATGCGGTGATCGCCCCACCCGATGGGGTGACCCTGATTTATATCGACCGCCATCTCGTTCATGAAGTCACCAGCCCGCAGGCTTTTGATGGGTTGCGTCTTGCAGGTCGTAGCGTACGGTGCCCCGAACTCACGTTTGCAACCATGGACCATAATGTTCCAACCGACGACCGCACCACCATTAAGGACATCGTTTCTAAAGCTCAAATGGACGCACTCTCGGCCAATTGCCGCGAATTTGGCATCACGCTGTATGATTTGAGCAGTAAGCATCAGGGGGTCGTTCACATTATCGGACCCGATTTAGGATTGACACTGCCTGGAACCACGATTGTCTGCGGGGACTCTCACACATCGACGCACGGGGCATTTGGAGCGCTTGCCTTTGGCATCGGTACATCGGAGGTGGAGCATGTGCTGGCCACGCAGTGCCTTCCTCAGAAAAAAGCTAAAACATTTCGGGTGGAGTTCACAGGACGTGCTAAAGCGCCTGTTTCCGCTAAAGACTTGATTTTGAAACTTATCGGACTCATCGGTACCGCGGGCGGCACGGGTTACGTGCTGGAGTACTGCGGCGAAGCCGTACGAGCGCTCTCAATGGAAGGTCGTATGACCATGTGCAACATGTCGATTGAGGCGGGTGCTCGTGCCGGATTGATCGCCCCGGATGACGTCACCTACGAATACATCGCGCGCGGCAACCGGCTGTTTGCACCCAAGGGAAAAGATCTAGAAGCCGCGCTCACTTATTGGAAAAACCTACCCTCGGACCCCGGTGCAGCGTTCGATCGCACCCTCTCAATCGAAGCTTCAACGATCGCGCCCCAAGTGACTTGGGGCACCAACCCCGGCATGGTGATGGATGTCACAGGCCGCATCCCCGCACCCGATGCCGTGCCCGGTTACAGCCGTAAAGATGTGGCGCAAGCTCTCGCTTACATGGGACTTAAACCTGGCACACCTCTCACGGAGGTCAAAGTCGATACGGTTTTCATCGGCAGCTGCACCAACGGGCGGCTTGAAGATTTGCGTGCCGCTTCACAGATTTTTAACGGCCGGAAAATCGCCAGCGGCGTTCGCGTGCTGGTGGTGCCCGGTTCTGAAGAAGTACGGCGCCAGGCCGAAGCAGAAGGGCTTGATCAAATTTTTAAAGCATCGGGATGCGAGTGGCGCTTTGCCGGCTGTAGTATGTGCCTGGCGATGAACCCCGATCAGTTGCAGCCGGGCGAACGCTGTGCATCCACTTCGAACCGCAATTTTGAGGGACGCCAGGGCAAAGGC
>CAYMUZ010000047.1:0-7911 GCA_964393875.1 uncultured bacterium
CGCCGAATTGAGCTGGGGCCATTACGAATCACTCCTGAGCATCAATGATCCCGTAGAAGCCCACGCCGTCGGTCAAAGAGCGGCGGCAGGCAAGTGGACACGAAAAACCCTGCGCAAAGAAATCAGCAAACTCAAAATTGCCAAACGAATCACCGTCGCCAAAGAACCCGCGCCCGCAAAACTCGCGGACATCACACCCGGCCCCCTCGGTCTCTACAGCATCTTTGAATTCAACGCTAAAAAATATCGCGACCTTGGCTTTTCAACCTGGCAGCAAGTCAAAGGTCTCAAGACCACCCACTTTAAAGAGTCCGAACTTTACACCTATAAAGCCGAAGTCACCCAAGTCGTCGACGGCGACACTTTCCACGCCCTTATCCATTTGAAAAGCGATCTCTACCTCGAACAACGCGTCCGCCTGCGCAGGCTTGATGCGCCTGAAGTCATCACCACCGAAGGCCAGCAAGCCAAAAAAGTCCTGCAAAAAGTTTTAAACCGTGCCCAAGGTTCCATCGTCATCAAAGTCTCCAAAACCGATGATCAATATGGCCGTTATCTCGTGGATACCTGGGTCAACGCTCAGAACATCGACCACGAACTCCTTGAGTCGGGGGTGTTTGAGGTACGGGGATAGGCGAGAGAGCATGAATCCGGCATTTTTAGAAACGGTATCTTGAAAATGTTAAAATCTAAAAAAAGATTCAGCTGTGCATTTTTGATTCTCGCGCTTGTTTTAAATGGTTGTTCGGCCACGGGGTCTTACAGTTCCTTTAAGACAAACCGAAAAATACTCGTTAGCGATAAGACCCGTGAAGCTTTTCGCTATGAGGGACTTGAAAGGCATCCCGTGATTGTCATTCCCGGGATTTTTGGTTCGCGGCTGGTCGATTCAGAATCCAAAAAAATAGTTTGGGGATTGTTCACCGGGAAAGAAATGGTCGAAAACTTCTCGACAAAACAGGTGCAGTTATTGGCTCTGCCGATGGTGCAGGGAAAGAGTTTAAGCGAACTTAGGGACACGGTTCTTCCCGACGGAGTTCTCGAGACAGTCAAGGTGAGGTTGCTCGGTCTGCCTATCCACGTCAACGGCTACAAAGACATGGTCGACGCCCTTGAAGTTGCCGGTTATCGTGGCGAAGCCTATCAAGATAGCGCCCCTCGAGAATATCAGACTTGTTTTACCTTTGGGTATGATTGGCGCCGGGACATCGTCGATACGGCCCAAAAACTCGCTGCCTTTATTCAAGAAAAGAAAAAGGTTCTTCAGAAGAAGTATGAAGAGCTCTATGGGGTCAAAGATTACGACGTTAAATTCGACATTGTGGCCCATTCGATGGGCGGATTGATCGCGCGCTATTATCTGAGGTACGGCGGAGAGGATCTTCCGCAAGACGGCTCACGCCCGCCGCTGACCTGGAAGGGTGCAAAGAACGTCCGTAAGACAATCATTGTCGGCACGCCCAATGCCGGATATCTGGATGCTTTCACGGAATTGGTAGAAGGAATGGTTTTTGCTCCCGGCGCTCCCAAGATCCAGCCTGCTGTGCTTGGAACATTCCCATCGCTCTATGAAATGATGCCGCTTCCCAGCCTCGGCATGGTCGTCAATGCCGGGGACCACCGCGAAAAAGCAAATCTCTATGATCCCGGACTTTGGGTCAAAATGAAATGGGGATTGGCGGACCCGTCACAAGACAAGATTTTAGAAAAACTTCTTCCCGAAATAAAAAACACCGAAAAACGCCGTGAAATCGCCGTCGACCATTTGAAAAAGAGTCTGGACCGCGCCCATCAATTTACAGAGGCGTTGCGGTTCGAGGCCGCTCCGCCGAAGGGGACAACACTGCATCTTTTCCTGGGGGAATCGATTTTGACCAACGCTGTTGCGGTTTTTGATGAGACCACGGGAAAAATAAAAGTGATCAAGCAACTTCCGGGCGACGGCAAGGTCACTGCGGCGAGCGCTCTTTTCAACAACCGCAGCGAGGGTGCTGCGTGGCCATTCATGAAATCGCCGATCCATTGGTCCTCAGTGACGTTCTTATTCGCGGCCCATATGGGAATCACCGACAACCCCGTTTTTATCAGCAACATGCTGTTTACGCTTTTTTTCGAAAATTCCCCCTCGAAAGCCGCCTAGAGCAAGGCATTTACCGTCTACGGCCTTCCGCGGTATAATCAACCCATGCCCCTAGACAGCAGCGCCTTTATTGTTTATGTTATAATTTGTCACGATGAAAAAGCCGAAACTATATGTTATAGCTGGGCCTAATGGTTCTGGAAAAACAACTTTTGCTGGAAAGTTTTTACCAGAATACGCGGGTTGCTTTGAGTTTGTAAACGCAGATCTCATTGCAAAAGGATTGTCGCCGTTTAGCCCTTCAAGGTTTGCTATTAAAGCGGGTAAACTTCTCTTGGAGCAAATTGCTGACTTTTCAAAGAAGAAAATTGATTTTGCCTTTGAAACGACATTGGCAGGCAAAGGCTACCTCAACATTTTCAAACAAATGAAACATAATGGTTATGAGCTTCATTTATTTTTCTTGTGGCTGCCTGATGTGAAACTGGCTTTAGCCAGAGTTGCAGATCGAGTTCGTAAAGGCGGTCATAATATTCCTGAGGAGGATGTGAGAAGGCGATTTAATCGCGGAATGTGGAATTTTTTCCATATCTACCGGGACTTGTTTGACACGTGGACAATATTTGATAATTCGACTACAGATGCAGAAATTATTGTTAAAAGTGAGAAAAGTATTTTATCGATTACGGATGAGTCGATCTATCAGAAATTATTAAAGCAGGCAGAGGTGAAAAATGGCATCTAAAGAAAGCATTCCTCAAAAAGCGCGGCGCGCCCTTAAGCAAGCTCTCAGGGATCTTGTGAAAGAAAGACGTGCCCATAATGACAAAGTGGTGATTTGGAAAAATGGGCAGGTTGTGCGCATCTCGGCCAAAAAAGTTTGATAACTTTCACTCAGTCCCACATCGCATGCCCCAAACAGCCCTGACAGCGCCTAACGCAAAACAGCCCGGCCTTCAAAGCTACTCCGCCCTCATCCGCCAGATCCGTCAAACCCTGGAGGCCGGCAAACAGCGTGCCCAGCAAGCCGTCGAACGCGAACTGGTGCGCACCAAATGGGAGACCGGCAAACTCATCGTCGAGCACATTCTGCTGAATAAAAATCGCGAGGGCTACGGCGAACAGGTCTTAAAGCGCCTCTCCAAAGACCTTCAAATCAGCGGCACAGAACTCAAATACATGGTCGAATTTGCACAAACTTACCCAATTGGCCGGTCGACCGGCCAATTGAGCTGGGCGCAGATTGAATCGCTTTTAGCCGTGAATGAAGATGCCGCCCGCCAGACACTCAGCCGGCGGGTGATCCGCGAAAAAATGACCCTTAAACAAACCCGCCATGAAATCAAAAAACTCAAAACCGCAAAAAAAATCACCGTCGCCAAAGCGCCCGCACCCCCAAAGTTGCCGGACATTCGACCCGGCGAACTCGGCCTCTACGCCATCTTTGAATCAAACGGCAAAAAATACCGCGACCTCGGCTTCTCCATCTGGCAGGAAGTCAAAGGCCTCAGACCCACCAAGTATCAAGAGTCCGATCTCTACACCTACGAAGCCCAGGTCACCCACGTATTTGACGGTGACACCTTCCACGCCCTCATCCATCTGCAAGGGGATTTATACCTCGAACAGCGCCTGCGCCTGCGCCGCCTCGATGCCCCCGAACTCATCACCGCCGAAGGCCAGCAAGCCAAAAAAGTATTACAGCGTATTCTTTTTTCCTCCCCCGTGCTCTCCGGCTTGTCCGCCGATGATTTAGTGGCGGGGGGAGGTCAGGAGGGGGAAGGCCGCATCCTCCTCAAAGTCTCCAAAGCCGACGACCAGTATGGCCGCTACCTCGTGGACGTCTTCATTCCCATTGTCATCCTGAGTCGCCCGGGTACTCCCGGGACGGCGATCCTAAAGGACTGCTTCGCCGAGGATCTCAGAGCCACTGGCCTGTCATCCCCGCAGACAAACCTCTTGTCATCCCCGCATGCTGACCCCTTGTCATCCCCGAAATCTTCTATCGGGGATCCACCCAATTACACCTCCATCGACCCCCAACTCCTCGCCTCCGGCCTCTTTGACGTGAGGGGATGAAAAACAGAAATAAGCGGTAAGGAATTCCGGGGGACGCAATACTTAATTGGTCTATGACTGGCGGGAAATAAGTATGATGTCCCCAGATTTACAACGCTGTTGGCGTTGTGTCATTCCCGCAATCTTTAGGCGGGAATCTATCGGTTTAATTCCGGCAGCGAAGCGGGTATGATGTGCCCAGCTCTTTGAACCCGGCACTTTTGCCTGCCCTCCTATGGCGGGGAACCGGTACCGAATTTCGCTGGTTATAAATCGCTATCGATTGCTATGCGGATAGGAGAGAGCTTCACTGCTTGGGACTTATGACTCTGGTGAGCCTACAAGTTAAGCAGCTTTTTTTGCGGGCCGAATATGAATTTCCATTTTTCCGCTTAAAGCATCGACGATTTTAACAAGAGTTTCCAGGCTCAGGTTGGAAGCAGCGTCATTTTCAATCTTGGCAATAAACGGTTGTGACACACCGATGCGCCGGGCTAATTCCGCCTGAGTTATTCCTAACTTCTCACGCAATGCAATAATTTGGCTAATGACTTTCAGACGCTGGACTCCCGCTTCTATTTTTTGCCGAAAACGCTTCTTTTTCAGCAAAGGCTTCATCAACTCATCGTGCGAAGGAATTCTCATGGGTTTCATTTTTCAATCTCACCGGTATAAAATAGGCCTTTGTCCCACCTATCTATAAAATCGTTCATATTAGCTAAAGCAATGCTGATTTCTCGCGGCGGAACAGAGTCTGTTTTTTTTCGAAACGCATGAACTAACACAGCGTAATCTTTCAGCATAAAAAAATAAAGAACCCGTGATTGTTTAGGACGGAGTTCATAGAGCTTATTCCCCAGATAATCTCCAATAGGCCGCCTGACTTGCTCGCCGATTTCCGCAAGATAGGTGATGTATTCCAAGCATTTGTGCTTTTCGGCCGGCGCTAATCCTTGAATGAATGTCCAAACTGGATTACGACCTTTTTGATCAACGTAATAAAGTACACGCTTATGCATAAAAGTATATAACCTTAAAGTTATAAAATCAAGTTTCTAGTTATTATAAATAATGAATAATTATATTAATTTAAAATTAAATCACAAGTCTAATATGTCTAACCCAAAAAACCAAGTGACAGACACCGGAAAAGGGACAGTCACTCAAGGCTTCCAGGGCACAATCCATGGTTAGAGATATAAAAGGTCCGTACCGAAGATGAACTATAAGCTGTCTCCCTCCGAGCTGACTTATCTTTACGATGGCTGCAAATTTTGTTTTTGGCTGAAGATTAAGCATGGTATTTCGCAGCCCTCGATGCCGATGCCCGGAATTTTTTCCACCATTGCCGGATTGCAAAAAGGATTTTATGCCGGGAAGCGGACGGAAGCAGTTTTGCAAAGAGCTTCCGCCGGGGATCGTGCATCTTGGGGAAGAATGGGTGCAGTCCAAGCCCATCCGTTTTGATGGTCTAACGGATCAGTGCTATATCAAAGGCCGGTTCGATTGTGTTTTAAAATTTGATGATGGCACTTTCGGCATTATTGACTTTAAAACGGCCAAAGCCACCGAAGAAAAAACGGAAATGTATTCCCGGCAGCTTCAAGCCTACACCCATGCCCTTGAAAATGCCGTCAGCGGCAGCCATAGCCTGATTCCCATCAAGAAATTAGGGCTTCTTTTTTTTGAGCCCGTGGGTTTTGAGCAGGACAGTTTGATGTCCCAGTCTTTCAGGGGAAGGCTTAAGTGGGTGGAGGTTCACCGTAATGATGAAAAGTTTATTGTTTTTCTGCGGGAAGTGATGACTCTGCTAAGCCAGGCGAATCCGCCGCAATCTGCCTCAGATTGTAATTGGTGCAATTACCGCAGTAAGATGAGCACATTAAATCTGAGCGCTCCCGCGCCGGCAGCTGCAGAATCATCCAGGTGTCCCAAATGCAATGGCCCGATGAAATTAAGAGTGGGTAAATACGGCAAGTTTTGGTCTTGCGAACAGTATCCAGACTGCAAGGGTACGAAAACACCCAAGTGACACCCAAGTCACCCAAGTGACAGACACGAAAAAAGGGACGGACAGTTAATAAATCGGTAACATTCTAAGGGATGCGGTCGTTAACCGTTAACCGGACGCCGTCCGGCAGGGAAGGGTAAGCTAATCTAACCCCTCCCGTTGGGACGGCGTCCCGTATCCGTCCCGTATCCGCGTATCCCGTATCCCGAAGATTTCCCGTATCCCGCTTTCTTTCATCAGTAATCACTCTCTACATAACAGCCTACTTGGCATGGTTTATGTATAGTCCTCGGTACATTGGAAAGGTTTCTTAGCTTATTTGATAGATACAAAGAGCCAAAAGAACCGTTTTTTGCTTACAAAAATGTTTTTTTATTACTTTTTTGTGAAATCTTATTAAAAGATTAAAACGATTTAAGTTCAAAATTGATCACCAAGGAACAATGAGCGACTATGAAAGCCTTAAATCAAAAAAGTTCAAAGGCTTCGATCTCTTGTACGAAGTCAGTCGCGCTATTTCTTCCAACCGCTACCTGGAAGAAATTCTTTTGCTGGTGGTGGGCATGACCGCAGAGTTGATGGGATCAAAAATTTGCTCGCTGATGCTCCTGGATGAAGAAAAACAGGAGCTTGTGATTAAGGCAACTCAAAGTTTAAGTGAGCATTACCGGACCAAGCCGCCCATTAAAGTAGGCGAGAGCGTCAGTGGCAGGGCTGTTCAGAGAAAAATCCCTATTACCATCCGCGATGTCACTGCCGAAAGCGGTTACAAATACCCTGAGATTGCAAGGATGGAAGGATTGCGGTCGCTTGTTTCGGTTCCGATGATGATCAAAAACAGGGTGATTGGCGTTCTCAACTGCTATACGACGACGGAACATGAATTTGGCGCTGAGGAAATTCAGCTGCTTGTCGGCGTTGCCAATCAGGCCGCAGTTGCTATTGAAAACACCAACCTTCTGGCGGAAAAAATTACGGCGGTTGAGGCGCTTGAAACCCGTAAGCGGATTGAGCGCGCCAAGGGAATTCTGATGAAACGCCACGCCCTCAGCGAGACCGAAGCTTACCGGAAGCTTCAAAAACAGAGCATGGATAAAAGCCATTCGTTAAAGGATATTGCGGAAGCGATTATTGTATCGGAGGAAATTGCGCCTTAGCAGGGCAAATCGGTAAAGTTCGTTTGAAAAATTAAAAAACTGGGGCAATGGCGTTCCAGTTCGAAGGTTGAACAAAGGCGTTCAATGGATAAACCCGTTGAACGCCTTTTCTTTTAGCACATGGACTGGAGGGGAAAAATGGCCCAAAAACATCTTGTGGTGGTTGGCAATGGCATGGCGGGGATGGCCTGCCTGGATGAAATTCTGAAAAGAAAGCCGAATTTCAGGATCACGGTTTTAAGCGAAGAGCCTTATTACAACTATAACCGGATTCTTCTGTCCTGCGTTCTTGCGGGTGAAAAATCAGTGCAAGAAATTTACATTAATACTCCGGAATGGTATGAAAAAAACAACATTCATCTGCGTCTCTGTCACCGGGCGATTGAGGTGGATGCTACCCGCAAAATCGTTTCCACCCAAACGGGTGATGCCATTGCTTATGATCTTTTACTGCTCGCCACCGGCAGCAACCCGTTTATTCCGCCGATTGAAGGCGTCCAACATGACGGTGTTTTTACCTACCGCAACATGGCGGACACGGAACAAATCATGAAACGTTGTGAGGTTTCAAAAAAGGCCGTCGTGATCGGCGGCGGGCTTCTGGG
>CAYMUZ010000048.1:0-5423 GCA_964393875.1 uncultured bacterium
CGCTCGGGCATTACGCCTGAAAGACTCCCTGAAAGCGCTGCGACACTTACCACGTTCACTTCGCCAAGTCCAACTTCGCCTTTCGGTTCTTTTGAAACTTTCATGAATCCATCCCCCCTCTCAACGCTAGATTCCATCCCGCAGGCCAGTGGGGTCAGTCCCACTCAGGCGGCGACTCAGGCCTCTCTCGAGGCTGAATCGATGACCGTGAGCGGTGCGGGCTCTTACACCAGTGCCAATGGGATGCTTCTGTGGAGTAACGGCAAAATTTCAGGAACGACTACCGCTTTAGACGGCGGCCTCTAGGAAGTAGAAGTTCTGGCGTTTGGCGTGGAAGACGGGGCAGAACTCCCACAGATGCGCGTTTCGGCCAATGGCCGGCTTCTGGCCGATCCCGTCGCAGTGACTAATAACAATTGGGCCTATAAGAGCTATCTTTTCCAAAATATTGAATTTGAAGCCGGGGCGGTCAACTTGAGCGTTGAATTTATCAACGACCTCAATAACCGCGGACTATGGATAGACAAAATTCTTGTTCGCAAAACGAGCGCCCTGCTTCCGACCGATAAACGTTTTGTCGCAGAGGCTGAAACCATGACGGCGCAGGGCGGCCACTACACCGCTTCCAACAGCATGCTGCTTTGGTCCGATGGCACACTCTCGACATCGCGGCAAAATATGACTTCCGGTATTTACGAGGTGGAAGTCGTTGCCTTTGGTGTCGACGATAACGGAACTTTGCCCCAAATGCGGGTCAGAGCCTCCACTCGTGCGGCCGGCCAACCCGTCACCGTCAAAAACAGCAACTGGAATTTTCAAAGCTACGTTTTCTCGGGCATTGAACTCGACGCCGGGACCCATGATTTTTCCGTCGACTATTTTAACCATACGGGTGCACAAGGCCTTTGGATTGATAAAATCATTGTCCGCAAAATTGCCGATCTTCCCTTACAAGCTAATCGGCTTGTCTACGAAGCCGAAGCCCTCTCGGCTACGGGCGGAAACTTCAGCTCCGGCAATGGGCATCTGCTCTGGAGTGACGGGGTACTTAACACG
Source organism: uncultured bacterium (assembly GCA_964393875.1). Lineage (GTDB taxonomy): Bacteria > Omnitrophota > Omnitrophia > Omnitrophales > Aquincolibacteriaceae > JAHFHB01. Next base: position 1,057 of record CAYMUZ010000048.1, read on the forward strand.
AGCCTGCTCAACCTGTCGGCCGGAAAATATGATATCGAGATCGATGCTTTCGGCGTTCCCAACACAGCGGGACTTCCGCAGCTCAGAACAAAACTCGACGGCGCATCCATCCGCGCCGGGCAGACCATCGCCAATAACAATTGGAATTATACCCGCTACACCGTAGCTTCCGTAGACATCACTCCCAACTCGCACACTCTCTCCTTTTCACTCGAGCCGGGTACGGGCGACCTTTGGATCGATCGCATCGTCGTCAAAAAAACGGGCGACCTGCCCCTCCCAAGCCAAACCGCCGTCTTTTCACTTCAACTCGATAATGCCCTGCTGCAGGAAGCTCAAAACTTTGGATACATCACCGCAGTCGGATCGACCCTCAGGGGGTGGATCACGCAATTGACAAAAAATTTCCTGACCGGTTTCCGCGATGTCTTTGATTACCTTGTTTTTGTACCAACGCTTGCCGCGGCAAAACACCTGAGCCTCGCGACCTTTGGCAACTCGAGCGACGACGACATCGGCACTTTCTTCGTGGGCGCCGCCAACGACATTCTCGGAATCGGTTCAAGCGTCGAGGATGCACGTGCCGAATTTGGTTCTTCAAACTCCGGCGAGTTCGAAGGCATGCTGTACTTGGATTCCGGCCTTTTGTACGATCCTGATTTTAGATTTTCATCGTCTGATTTTTCACAATTGAGAAACAACATTCTCTGGGAAAACATTCTCAGCCAGGAAATGGCGCACCGCTATGGCAGTTTTTTGACTGGCTCGGCGGATAACCCGTTGAGCATCCTCGGCAGGCAGTTGGCCCATTGGGGAGTTTTTTATGATGCCAATTTTTCACCCATGGATGGCAACGATTGGACGGACAATGGGAATGGCACATTCACACTGACGCGCAGTTACATCGATGAAATCGGGGATAAACGCAGCCTTCAAAAAATGCCCTACAACGACCTGGATCTTTATTCCATGGGTCTGCTGGCCCCTTCAGAAGTGAGCGCCGGCTTCGTCATCGACAACCCGCGGCTCCAGGATGGACGCAGACTGCGTCCCTACGTGGATCCCAGCGATGACCCGCGTGCCTTTGGCCCGTTCGTCCAGGTTGAGACCTCACCCGGGATCTGGTCCGTTGGCGTGTACCTTCCCTCAGACTGGGTCATTTCAGGCCAAAAAAGAACCATCACCTTGCAGGACATTCTTAATCTGGAAGGGCCGCGAACTCCGGGGTTGGGAGGCACTTCACGCAATCGCAGTGCCGCATTTGTCGTGCTCAGCGATACCAGTGATAGCGCAGCGACTCTTGCCGCCATGACCCAGAAAGTGAATGCCTTTCAACGCGAGTTTGTTCCCTTTTACTCAGAGATTACCCGCGACCTTGGTAGTTTGAATCTCGCGGCGGGTACCCCGACGGGCTTTGTTCTTGCGGCACTTGATGGCAAGATTGGCTGATCGAGTGAATGCGTCCGCCAAGGCGCACTCAGAAAAAAAGCGGGGAAAGATCAAAGGATCTTTCCCCGCTTTTTTTTCAGACTGCCTTATCGACAGCAGACTACTCTACAACCGGGGTTCCTTTTTCACCCGTGCGGATACGAATGGCCTCTTCCACAGGAATGATGAAAATCTTACCGTCCCCGATTGAATTCGTGCTTGCGGCTTTCAGAATAGCCTGAGTCAGCTGCGGCACCCGGGAATCCGTAGCGATGATCTCGATTTTCATCTTGGGAAGAAAATCGACCTTAAACTCACGGCCGCGAAATTGCTCGGTCACACCCATCTGTTTGCCGTGCCCGACAATTTCCCACACCATCATTCCAGGACAATTGACCGCATCTAAAGCAGCCTTCACTGCGCCCAGTTTCTCTCGGCGAATAATCGCTTGAATCATCTTCATGTTTTAATCTCCAAATGGTTATTTTTTCAGTTCAACGCAAACTCGGCCCTTAGTCTCTGCTAAATGGGGTTTCTGAAAATTTATCCAATTTAACACCAACGTAGCCGGGCGTGCCCATTTCAGGAATATCTAACCCTTCAATTTCAGCCGCAATCGATGTTCGATTTCCAATCACGAGGTCGATGCCCTTGAAAACAAGGAAGCCGGCAATGCCAACGTAGACGATATTGGCAAGCACACCAATGCAAGACGCTGTGAACTGGGACGGGTCCCCGTAAAAAAGACCCTTCACCGCCCCTGGCACGCCATTCCATCCATCACCATAGGTGCCGTCTGCGAAAAGGCCAAGCGCTAAGATCCCCCAGGCACCGTTGACTCCATGAACCGCAATTGCACCGACGGGATCATCTATTTTAAGAACGCCTTCAATAAAGAACGCTGCTTCAATCACCAGCACACCTGAAACAATCCCAATGAGACACGCAATGCTTGAAGAGACAAACGCGCATGGCGCCGTAATGGCCACCAACCCAGCCAACAAACCGTTGCACATCATGCTCGGATCGGGTTTTTTGGTACGCACCAGCCACATCCAAAGCGTTGCGACAATTGCGCCGGTCGCAGAGGCCAGCATCGTATTCGCCGCCACCACTGCCATTCTTAGATCTGTTCCCGCAAGCGTTGAACCCGGGTTAAACCCGAACCAGCCGAAGGCGAGAATAAAGGTTCCGATAATGGCCATTGGAATATTGTGACCCGGAATCGCATTCGGACTGCCATCGCGATTGTATTTCCCGATACGGGGCCCGAGCATTTTTGCCCCCACGTACGCGAGCACGCCACCCGTCAAATGAACGACTGACGATCCGGCGAAATCTACGTGCCCATGTCCAAGCCCAAAATTCTTTCCGAGCATGGCCAGCCAGCCACCGCCCCAGACCCAGTTGCCATAGATGGGATAAATAATCGTTCCCACAAAAATCCCATAAATAAAGAACGAAGAAAATTTCCAACGTTCAGCCATGGCGCCGGTCGGAATCGTCGCTGTCGTATCCATGAAAACCATCTGGAAAAGAAACAGCGCATAAACGGCGACATCGTAGCCCTGATTCAGGAAAAATCCTTTGGTCCCAAAAAGGCCGAAGGCATGGCCGAAAAGATTGATTGAAAACTCCTGATTCAATCCATCAAAACCGCCCATCGTCCCAATCGGACCCAGCCCACCAAACATAAACGCAAAACCGCAGACATAAAAACCCAGCATACCCAGGGGATAAATCATAAAATTCATTCCCATCGTATGTGCGACGTTTTTGGCCCTCGTCAAACCGGCTTCAACCATGGCAAAACCAGCCTGCATGAACATAACGAGGAACCCCGTCAAGAGGGTCCACATGATGTTAATAGCAACCTTGTTATGACCTGCCTGAGTGGCGACTTCCGCTAGCGTGGGTGCCCCTGGAATAGCCGCAGTCACATCAATGGCTGTTCCCGTATTCGCTCCGGAGGGATCCGCCGCCCCCGCATAACTAATCGCGGCACCTCCAAGCAGCACGAGTAAAAGAAACGTTGAGTATCGCAGAAATTTGTTCATGAACAGTGCCTCCCTTAGATTTAGCCTTAGAACTAACAGGTGAAAGTATTGAGCCGAGGAAAGCAATATGCGTGCCATCTCGCTGGTCTGCGCAAATTTTCCCTCATTCCCTTTGAATTCACAAAAAGGGCCCAGTTGAAAGGGCAAGATAACCAAAAAAAGAAAAAACATCCACAGTTTTGTTTATGTCTTTACTTTTTTGTGGCCCAACACACTGCCGCAGCGGTCAGACAAGCGGCGCTAACTCCTTACAATTAAAAGAGATCAGCGTATTTTATGTGCGACTTAAAACGACCAAGAAATTTTGTCAGGGAATTCATTGACGTCGCTGGCACATCGTGGAAAGGTTTCAGCCAAAAGACTTCCGATTTCAGACACAAAGGCATTGATCCCGTCCGCAAACCGGTCCTGGCGAAAGAGCGTCTCCATCCGAGCGACATGCACATGCCAAAACCCTTCCGGAACTTTGGCGTGAATCGCTTCGCCGCCGATCACCGCAAACCTGCGGCCGGCCGTTTCAAAAAAAATGAGAACTGCATTTTTCTCACGGCTATGGCCCATTCCCAGGTGGATAAACTTCTGCCGAGCGTGCGCCATGAAATCTCCGTGAACACGGCGTTCAAGATGCACACGGATTTCTGCCGACGTTTTGCTTTCCGCTTCGCGAACCGATTGGACTATCCGCTTTTTTTCACGGCCAGAAAAAAAGAAAAAAGGCATCGGGTGCCGCATCACTAAATTCATATCACCACCCCCCGCTCGCGCCGCCGCCGCCAAAGGACCCACCCCCCCCGGAGAAACCGCCGCCCCCGGAGGGAGATCCCCCCCTCAAACCACCTCCGCTCCCCGAGTAGCTTCCGCGGGGGGAGAAGGCCCAGTGAA
>CAYMUZ010000049.1:0-4044 GCA_964393875.1 uncultured bacterium
ATGTGCGTAGCAAAGGAGCCTTCATCGAGCTGCGGCACAAACTCCGCGCCAAGATGGTTAAAGACAATTACAGCCAAGGCAAAAAGTCCCAGACTTGCGCCAATAACAGTTTTACGTGAATGCAGCGCAAAATTTAAAATAGGGGTGTAGCCTTTCTTCGCCACGCTCACAAGCCAGGAATCTTTTTCCTTAATGTCACCCCCCAGAAAATAGGAGCAAAGCGCGGGCATCAGCGTAAGCGCGAGAATCAATGCCCCCATCAGTGCAAAAATAACCGTGATCGCCATGGGTCTGAACATCTTCCCTTCAATGCCGGTCAGTGCAAGAATCGGAAGATAAACCACCATAATAATGAGGACCCCGAAGAACATGGGGCTGGCAACTTCTTTTGCAGAACGCAGGATTTCGTCGGCGCGCTCAGAGGGCGTAAGCCTGCGCTTGAGATGATGCTGCTTTTCGGCGATATGGCGTATCATATTTTCAACCATGACAACGGCTCCATCGACAATCAGGCCAAAATCAATGGCCCCCAAACTCATCAAATTACCGGAAACACGGCTCTGCACCATTCCCGTAATCGCGAACAACATAGAAAGCGGGATCGCAAGCGCTACAATGATTGCGGCCCGCCAATTCCCCAGCATCACAAGCAGCACCACAACGACAAGAATCGCGCCTTCAAACAAACTTGATTCCACCGTATGAATGGTGCGGTCTACGAGTTTTGTGCGGTCATAAACCGGGATAATTTTCATACCTTCCGGCAGCTTGGTTCCTAATTCCTTCAATTTCTCAGCAACCGCTTTTGCGACAAGCCGGCTGTTCTCACCGGCCAGCATCAGGGCCGAACCCAAAACGCACTCCTCCCCGTTATAGGTGCTCGCGCCATTGCGTACCGCTTTGCCAATCACAACATCGGCGACATCTTTCACACGCAGCGGGGTTGCCCGCGCACCAAATTTGAGCGGCAATTGCTCGATCTCTGCCAGAGTTTGCACCCGCCCCGCAGCGCGCACGGCCACCTGTTCGCCGCCGATCTGAATCACGCTACCGCCGGCATTCTCCACATTCTCCCCGATGGATGCCGCAATTTCACTAAAGGACATGCCCACGCTTTTAAGCTTGTCGGGGTTCGCTTCAATCACAATTTGTTTTTCATAACCTCCTGATGAATTGACTTCAGCAAGTCCGGGAGTTGAACGCAAACGAGGCTTGATCAGAAAATCGTGGATAAGCTTAAGCTCCATAAGCTGTGCATCTCGGGTAGCAGGCTTATTCGGTGCATCAGGGGCATACTCAACAACGTAATAAAAAATTTCGCCCAGCCCTGTGCTGATGGGCGCGAGTTTGGGCGTAAGACCCTGCGGAAGTTCATCCATCACAGTTTGCAGCCGCTCGCTTACCAATTGCCGCGAACGGTAAATGTCCGTGTCCTCTTTAAAAACAAGCGTCACTTGAGAAAGGCCAAATTTGGAAAGCGAGCGGAGCTCGGTCAAACCTGGGATCCCTGCCATTTCATTTTCAATGGGAAAAGTGACAAGCTTTTCAATTTCTTCCGGAGCCAAGGCGGGCACAGAGGTATTCACTTGGACTTGAATGTTGGTAATGTCCGGCACCGCGTCAATCGGCAGCCTCGTTACCGACCAAATTCCAATGGCGATGAGACCAAACGTGGCAATCACTACGAATAAACGTTGCCGAACGGAAAATTCAAGGATGCGGTTTAGTATATTAATGGCAGTGCCCTCCACCTTTAGTCGCACGAAGTTCGATAATCCAGAGAGTTTCTACGGGTTTTGCGACAACTCGATCACCCGCATACAATCCGTCCGTAATTTCAATTTTCCCTTCCGCACTACCGCCTACCGTTACTGCCGTCCGATAGTAAGCGGCTCCGTTAACCGCATAAACATAAGTGCCCGTGACTGTGCGTAAAAGCGCAGAGCTTGGAATGACGGTTATGGGGTCATTACGCGGCACAGAGATTGTTGCATTAACAAATTCGCCGTCTTTGAGCTGGCTACCTGCTGTCGTCACCCCCACAATAATTTCGATTTCCCCATGAGTAAGTGGTTTCTGGAGCGCCACAACAAACCCCTTCAGCGTTTCGCCGCGGGAAGTTTGAAATTCGACCGCCTGTTTTGGTTTCACCAAGGCGGCTTTGTCAGAAGGCAAAAAACCAGAGCCATGAAATTGACAGTCTGTATGATCAATATTGAGATCCGTTAAACGATGCGTTTCAGTGAAAATTTGAATATTTAGCCGAACAATCTCAGGCAACAACTCCTCGGTCACATCCACGATCTCCAGCCCGAGGATTTTACTTGTTTCCTCTTTTAAGGTAATCCCTTTACCCGTCTTGAAGGATGCTCCGGAGGGTGATTCTTCTTTGCCGGACCCGCTTTCGGTTTGGCTCGGGTGATCACCCCCCTTACGGCCACAACCTAACGGAAGCGTCACAACTCCGATCATGATTGAAATCCATAAGAGGAAAAGTGCTCGTTTCATTGCATTTCGCCTGAACTTGTTTTAGTAAGCGACAGATCAACACCTGTCATGAGTTCCAATTGAGCGGCCGCCTCAAGGGCTTCCTTCTTTGTATCTTGCAGCCCTTCAATGGTGTCCAGATATTGGGATTGAAGTTCAATGTAAGTTGAAACGGGCACCGCACCCAGCCGGTAATGGCGGTCGGCCAACTCAGCCGCCTCTTTAAAATGTTTGATAGAGTCGGGCCTCCAATTAGACATTTCCTTCAACTTGGTTTCATAAATAGCGATGGCTTCAACAACACGGCGTTCGGCATCGCGTTGAGCCACATCAAAGGAGGTTTCCGCTTGAGTTCGCTGCGCCTTAGTAGCCGCAATGTTTCCCTGATTACGGTCCCACAACGGCAATGGCAGTGATATGGCCGCGCCGATAATGCGCTCGTTATCATCCGCTCGCTCCATCGAGATGGCGGGTCCTGCTGTGATACCTGGGAATCTTTCATTTTTCGCAAGCTTTACGCGATAGCCCTGTCGCTCTAATTCAATCGCACGTAAGCGCACCTGAAAATCGTTAGAGCCCGCAAGCTTTATAATCTCGCTCTTGTCCATCTTGATGGGGCGAAATTCCAAATTCATTCGCGTAAGCGTAAGCGCATCGCCAGGCGCCGCTCCGCGCAGTTGGTTCAGGTCAAACAAAGCTGCTTTGGCATCAAGGGAAGCCCGACTGGCTTTTCGCTGCATATTGAGCTCTAGCGCTTCAATAACACGTGCCTCTAATGCGGGGGTTAATCCCGCCTGGTCACGCTGTAGAAGAATTTCGCGCAAAGTGCGGAAATGCTCGGCGACTTCCTGGGTTGCTTCCGCTTTTTCTTGCGCGGCACTCAGCATGTAAGCGGCTATTTTCACACGCGCTTTCAGTAAGCCGCGAAATTGCTCCAAACCAAGCTCCGCGAGTTCAATGTCACGATCCGCTATCGCCTTACGCAAGCGTATCCGTCCGGGCCACTCGATAAGCTGTGTCACTACAATTTCACTTGCCGGACCTTTAGCTGTTGAAGTCTCCCCCGCGTCAGAACTACTCACAACCCTCTTTTGGCCAATAGAGCTGCTAACCTCAGGATTGCTCCAAAGACCGGCGGTCTTACGCAAGCCTTTTGCCGCCAGAACTTCCGCTTCGTAGAACTTGAGTTCCGGATTATTTTCAAGGACCTCTTCCAGCAAAGCCTCTAACGAATTCACAGAATTCGGTACTGATTTTTTCCCCTCTACGGAATTAGCTGCTTCTGCAGAGGAAGCCTCTACCGCCTGGGGGGCCAGGAGGAATGAGACAACTGAAATCGTTATCAATAAACCTGCTTTGAAATAGTTTTTCATAGAAACTCTTTTTTGTTTTAGAAATTTAGAATGGTGGAATCTAAACTACGAAAAGACAGACGGGTGGCGCCTATCCCTTAAATGGCGAGAGGCGGATGGAAGATGGAAAAGGTGGGAGAATCCAACGAGACGACGTTGTTTGAAGCAAGGTAACTGGATACGGTGTTGATCGGTTCGAACCGAA
>CAYMUZ010000050.1:0-3307 GCA_964393875.1 uncultured bacterium
AGGCTCTGTAAAACAATAACATAGCCATTTGGAGGGCTCGGTTTGTGGTAAGTTCGAGGCGCAAGGACGACAGCGTGTCTACAGACACGCTGAGGACAAGCAACGAAGAAATTGCCGCAAAAAGGGCTCTCCCGAAGGGCCGGGGGCTTTTGGCCTGCATCTTCGTCGAATTTTTCTAACGTGTCTAAAGACGCGCGTCAAAAAATTCGACTTTGATTCGGCTCAAAATCCCCTCGTCCAAATGCCTATGTTATTGTTTTGCAGAGCCTTAGACGCGTTCGTTGAGAATCTTGCCGCTCTTAGCCAACTGTGCGACCTTTTCCTGAACATCCTTCTCCAGGTAGTCAAGACTGAGCGGTTTGGTAATGTAGTTGTCGGCGCCCAGGCGCATGGCTTCCTCAATTTTATCGCGTGTTTCAATCGCCGTAACCATCACCACCTTGATGTCGGGCTGTTTGTGTTTGATCTCACGCAGGACCGTGAGCCCATCCACTCCAGGCATATGAATATCCAGCAAAATGACATGCGGGTTAAAAACCGCGGACAACTGGAGGGCCTTCTGACCGGAATTGGCGACCGCTACTTCAAAGCCGCGATCTTCAAAAAACATTTTGAGAAAATCACAAATTTCACTCTCGTCATCCACTACAAGCAATCGTGTCATAGAGGTCTCCTTCCAGGGTCTCTTCGAGTTGATCATCCGCTGCGTTTTGGTCAAATTGCGTCGTGGGTTCCCGCCAGCCCCGCGTGCGCCGCTGGTGCCGGCGACTCCCTAATACTCAGCGGAAACCGGACAATCAGCAAACTTCCGGCACCCGGTTTACTTTCCACACGAATGGCCCCGCCGTAGCGATGCACAATCTGCTTAGTGACAAAAAGCCCTAGCCCCAGCGCATTATGCCGCGTGGTAAAAAAAGGGTTGAAAACTTTATCCAGGTTCTCCTCTGAAATGCCTTTTCCGGAATCGACAATCCGAATCTCAATCAACCTGTGTTGTGTATCAGCGCAAGCTGAGATCTGTATTTCCCCTGCATCCCCGATGGCCTGCACCGCATTCAGAACGAGATTGAGAAACACTTCCCGCAGCTCATGAATATTTCCGTAAAAAGCAGGCAGCTCGTCACTGAAATGCCGGACAATCTTGATGCCATCAAGCGCTGTCTGGTAGGAGACCAGCGCCAGGGTATCCTCAATCACCTGGACAAGATTCAACTTTTCAGACGGCAATCCTGAGCCTTGCGAAAACATCAGAAGCTTTCTCGTAATATCGGCTGCGCGTTTAGTTTGCTTCACTATCGTTTTAAGCACTTCCTCAATTCGGGAGTCAAACGGAAATTTGTCTCGCTGCAAAAGCAAGACCTGCGCTCTGCCGGAAATAATCGTCAGCGGGTTATGAATTTCATGAGCAATGCCCGTGGCCAACTGTTCGATCGCCGTGAGTTTGGTTGTTTGGATCATTTGAGATTGAGCATCTTGCAGTTCGGCATTTAAGCGTTTGAGACTCTCCACACGAAGGGCGTTGCGGATACTTTTGGCAATTTGCCGGCCAAATTCCCTAAAAAAATGGAAGTCCGCCTTATCAAACGCCCGGTCGGAGTGAAGCGCCGAAAACGCCAGAAACCCGGTCAGTTCCTCTTTGACAAAAAGAGGCATAACCCATCCGGCACGGACCGTGTCAAAATCAGCGACCAACCGGTTCGCCTCTTGCCAGGAAAAAGATTGAATGACCTGATTGCGCACAAAAACATGCGGTCCGCTAGAACGCACCAACTCCGCCAGCGGGGAATTCCAATCGAGTCTTAAGCGCCGGTAGTCTGACACATGCCAGCCAAACGCAGAGGCCACTTCAAATCCCTGTTGTTCCCCCAGGGGCACGAACAACGACACCGTTTTTAGCTGCAGCACCTCTCCGAACGTATTGACGATGGTGTTGGAAAGTTCATCGAGATCGAGAACGAGATCAAGCTCCTCCGTCAGGTTCATCAACAGCATATGTCCATAATTTTTTTTGCGGAAAATATAGCGGTCAAAAAGAAAGGTGTAAAAACGCTCCATCGGTTTCAACGCCGCCACCAATGAAATCACAATCATGAGCGTGGGGAAGATGGGTTTCTGTAAAACCGAAATTGAGGCGCCCCAGCAAGCCGACAGACAGGCACAAAAAGTGGCTACGGAAAAACCCACTCCTGCGAGACTGACACCCAGCAGTATTTTTCGAAGTGTTTTTTTACGCCGCTTGATTGAAAAAGTCATACAGGTCCATTCTTCAATTTCATGAAACCACTTCTAAGCATTTTCCGCAAAGACCGGGATGTTCCGCACTGCTGCCCACCCTCTCCGAATAATTCCAGCAGCGAACGCACTTGGCCCCCTCCGCCTTTGTCACCTTAATCTTCACCGAGAGATCGCTCGCTGAAATCTGTGAAGCAAACTTAGCTTCTTCAAATCCATCCGCGGCCGAAGCCCCGCAAAGTTCCACCTGGGATACTTCGAAAGAACGGGCCAATTCCGTGCGGGTTCGCTGTAGAAGTTCTGCGGCACGCGCCTCTGGCAGATACAACGTCACTTTTGCATCCAGGTTCGAGCCAATGATTTTCTGCTCGCGCTGGCGTTCAAGCAACGGCGTAATCGCATCACGAATACGCCGGATATCCTCCCACTCCAGGTGTGTCTTCTTTAACTTTTCACCGGTTTCGGCGGCCGGCCAAGAACTGGAATGCACTGAAGCCGTGCCGGGTTCAATCCCCAGAGATTGCCAGACCTCATCGCACGTGAAAGGCAAAATCGGAGACAGCACTTTCACAAGCCGTTTGAGAATATAAAAAAGAGACGTCTGCGCTGAACGCCGCAAGGGGGAGTCTTGGGCCGCCGTATAAAGCGTATCTTTAAGACCGTTGAGGTAGTATCCGCTGAGCTGGACCCCACAAAAGTTATGTGCGCGCTGATAGATTTCGTGGAATTGAAAGGCGTCGTACATTTGTGCAATTTCACTCACCAGCAAATCCGTCTCACACACCGCCCACTGATCAAACGGATGCAAGTTTTCAATGGGCACGCTGTTTTTTTGCGAATCAAAATCGTACAGATTAGAAAGTAAATAGCGAAAGGTGTTGCGGATTTTCCGGTAGGCCTCTGCCAGTTGGTTCAAAATTTCTTTCGAGAGCCGCACGTCGTACTCATAATCGCAGGCCGACACCCAAAGCCTTAAAATGTCAGCTCCAAATTCTTTCATCACCTCCTGCGGCGCCACCACGTTGCCGGCAGACTTTGACATTTTCTTACCCGCCCCGTCCATCACAAAACCGTG
>CAYMUZ010000051.1:0-20869 GCA_964393875.1 uncultured bacterium
TCGTGCTGGAAGAACCCGGAAAATATTTTCCTTCAACGAACTCTGCCAAGACAATCCTGAATGCTTTGATGCGTGCGATGAAAGGGGCAGGTGTGACGTTTTCTGCGCCGCGTAAAGTAGGCCATGTTCACTTGAGAGAAAATGTTTTCCTGCTCGGCGGAGAAGGGTTTGATTATGCGGCGCGGACGTTGATTTTGTGCACCGGAGGACTTTCTTATCCGACAACGGGGAGCGATGGCGGCGGCTATACGATCGCCCAATCTCTCGGCCACTCACGGGTGGCGACGAGCCCCGCGCTGACGCCACTTTTGACGTCAGATCGAGGCTGGAAATCGTTGAGTGGACTGACGCTAGAGTGCCGTCTTTTTATTCCGGGAGATGCGGCTGCGAGCTATGCTGATTCGTTTCTATTTACGCATCAGGGTTTTAGCGGGCCCGCGGCACTGAACATCAGCCGGCATTGGCTGAGATCAAAAGATTCCAAGCCGCAAGTCTATGCATCTTTTTTACCCCGCCAAAACAGTGAAAAATTCAAGATTGAGCTTGAGGGAGAGATTGACCGGCATCCGCGGCGGACGGCGGAGCGATTTTTATCTGAGAAACTTCCAGCGCGTCTTGCCGGAATATTAACTGGAAAAGCAGGGGTGCTGCCGGGAATGATTCTTAATCAGCTCAGTCGTGTTCAACGAGAGGCTCTTGTGGCGGCTGTTTTTGCCTCACCGCTTTCAGTGAGTGGAACAGCGGGTTATGCTAAGGCAGAGGTGACTGCCGGCGGCATTGCTCTGGATGAAGTAAATTCCAAGACGCTCGAATCTAAAAAAACTCCCGGGCTTTTTTTTGCCGGAGAAATTCTGGATGTGGATGGCCGAATCGGCGGATTTAATTTTCAGTGGGCTTGGTCGAGCGGGGTGGTTAGCGGAAGAGAAGCGGCAAAAAGAGCCAAAGAGAAGACCCCCTGACGGGGCGACATCGCTGGTCGCCGCAGGGCAGTCCCTGCGCATGGGCGCAGGGGCAGTGGGCTTGGTCGAGCGGGGTGGTTGCTGGTCGGGAGGCTGTGAAAAAGGTGTTAGCGGTGGAAACTGTGCAAGGCTTATAATGCCTGGTGTGAAAGGGGCTTCCCAAATGGGACATCCGCAAAAATCTGATAAAGTAGCAAGACTTGCTCGTAAGGTGCTTCACGATGGTGACGCCGTGCGGATTTCACTGGATCACGTCCGCTTTCCAAATGGGCGCGAGGTGCGTGATCACTACCTTTTTGAGTTGAAAAGGCCCTCTGTTTGCGCGGTCATGGATGATGCCAGCGGCCGGGTACTTTTGGTGAAAGTCTACCGCTATCCCTGCGACTCCTGGCAATGGGAGCTGCCGGCTGGGGGGGCTGAAGACGGGGAGAGTCCGCTCGAGGCGGTGCAGCGTGAATTGCTTGAAGAAACCGGTTACCGCGCAGCCCGTTATGAGGAATGGACATCTTTTTATCCTTTGCACGGAGTGTCCGATCATCAGTTCCATGTTTTTCACTGCCGTGCGGTGGAAAAAGTGGGGGCCTTTGACACCGGGGAGGTGAGCGAAATTCGTTGGGTGAATGCGGATGAAATCTCCACGATGATCCAGGATAAAATACTGTGCGGCAGTCATAGTTTGATCGGCCTGCTGATGTGGCTTGCCCGCTCGAAAACACCAGCGGTCCTGTCCGACAAAGGAAATCAATGATCAAAATTATTGCGCATCGGGGGGCAAGCCTGAAATATCCTGAGAATACATTTCTGGCGTTTGACCGGGCGGTGTCAGCGGGTGCGCAAGCGATTGAGACCGATTTACGTATGAGTGCCGATGGCCGAATCGTGCTTTGTCATGATGATTTTGTCGATTATCACGGTGAGCGTAAACCCATCAGTAGTCTGTCTTTCAAACAGCTGCAAAGCCTTTCGCTTGGCCGCCGCCAAAGAATTCCTGAGTTTGAGGATTTCCTTGATACTTACGGCGGGCGGATTCCGCTCATCCTTGAGATTAAGGAAACGGGACTCGCTGAGCCGGTATCTCGTTGTCTTAAAGTGCGCAGACTTGACGATTCTTGCGAAGTGACGTCCTTTTATCTTTCTGAGCTGCTCAACATGAAAAAACTGAGGCCGCATGTCCCGCTGTCTCTGGCTTTATCAGCCATGCCCGAGCCGCTGGCGGCTGTGCTGCTTGAAGAGGGTATTCGCACGGTGAGTCTGCAACGGTCCTTTGTCTCGCGGGCGGTGGTTCGGTTCTTAAAACAGCGGGGGATGAGTGTGCGGGTTTATGCTGTCAACTCTTCTGAAGAAGCCGCGCGGCTTTTCAGGTGGGGTGTGCGCTCTATTTTTACGGACGATCCTGGGCGTATGCAACAATTTATTTCTTCTCGCAAATAATTGACTGCCGTCCCTAAAAAAAAACCCGAGTGATGAGCTCGGGTTTTTTTTGCAGCAAACAACCTAGTAGTTGCTACGATCGCGATCGCGCGGTTTCCGTTCTTCCATCGGACGTGCTTCATTGACGACCATTTTACGGCCGCCCATGTCTTTGCCATTCAGGGCCTCAATTGCTTTTGAAGCATCATTGTCGTTGTTCATTTCGACAAATCCAAAGCCTTTGCTACGGCCTGAATAACGGTCCTTAATGACCGTGGCCGATGAAACGGCCCCGATTGCGGAAAAAAAATTGTTAAGTTCTTCATCCGAGGTTGAATAGGGAAGGTTGCCGACATACAGTTTCTTCATATCTCTTATCCTCAAACTCTCCTTGATTGTAAAAACCAGTGCAAAGCGCGGAGCTTTAGCTTTGAAGCTGGACGACTAGACCGAAATATTCTAGCGAAAAGCATCTCAAATGCAAGGTCTTAAATGGCTTCTCTGGACAGGCAAATTCCAAAGTTTTCGCACTGTTTGCCGATAACCTAAGCAGTGCCAAAGAAAATCCTTATCATCGATGACGATCCCTTAGTGGGCGGAACCGTTTTGATTTTGCTTAAGCGCCGCGGCTTTAAAGTCGATGCGGTTCTCAGCGGTCAGGAGGCGGTCGATAAGGCGCAAGAGGAAGACTACGATCTCATCATTTCAGATATCCGCATGCCGGGCATGAGTGGTATTCAGGCGATTGAAACCATTCAGCAGAAATTCAGACAAAGCGGCCGAAAATGTGGATTCATGTTTATCACCGGTTACGCGGAAGACGATGCGCCGGAGCATGCGCTGCGATTGGGTGTGACGGACTTTTTGCTCAAACCGTTTGATGCGGGTCAGTTTATTCAGGCAGTCGAAAATAATCTCAACGAAGAAAACCCCGGCTGTTTCGAAACTTTGCAGGACGGTGCGTTATCAGGTGCCGGAATCATTCCCGGGTTTTACTACGAGAAACATTTTTCCACGGGTATTCATGGATTAGGCGGCGATCCCTTTGCCCATTTTTTCACCTGTGAGGCAGAAGCCCGCGATGCGTGTCTGTCGCAGGATTCTCGCTACGGAACGGATGTGTTAAATAGAGGTTTGGTAAAAATGGTTACGCACAGCGCCTACCAACGTTATGTGCAGGCTCCCTTCGAGGGGGCGAGAATCTGCATTCGAGTCACAGCCCGTGAAATTAAAAAGACAAGTTTTGTGTTCGTCTTTCACTGCAGTGATAAAAGAACGGGCGCTTTTCTGGCGGAAGGCTGGCAGCGTGTGGCTTTTACGGATGTGAAAACCGGCCGGCTGGTGGCTCTGCCTGATTGCGTCTCAGAGCGTGTGCATGCTCTGAGGGAAGACATTCAACCTCCGACAGAATCTGTTCGCACCCCCGCATGAATCTAAAATTTAAGGGTATTTTTCAGGGGGCCCCTACTGTTTTTTCAATGGATTTTTTTGCGATGGATTGAATGAGGCGAACGAGCAGAAGGGTCGCGATGAGGCCGACAACCAGTAATGCCCATTCCAGCGGCGAGCGTGTGCGCCCTGAAGTTTGTGAAAGGGTCAGGTCTCCTGCCAGTGATCCCAGGTACACGTACACCGAGGCCGAGGGAATCGTTCCGAGCATCGAAGCGAAAAAATACGCGCGACCTGAAATCGGTGTGAGCCCAAATCCGTAATTGCCGATTGAAAACGGAAAAATGGGAGAGAGCCGCGCCAGCAGAATCATTTGCCAGCCTCTTTGCCGGACGGCCGCGCTGAGAGCGTGAAATTGTTTACTCTTCTCAAAGCGGCGTGTGACCATGCTGCGGGCCAGGGTACGTCCGATGACGAATGCCGTAATGGAGCCCAGCCCCGTTCCCAACAGCGCTACCGGAATGCCCCACGGCAACCCGAATAATGTGCCTGCTCCAAAAGTGAAGACAAAAGAGGGTACAAAAAAAACACACGTGAGTGCGTAAACCAGTACGAAAGCCACGGGAGCCCACGGACCAAGATGTTCCATCCCTCCGAGTGTTTTTTGTAATAAACCATAATGGTTGGCTAAATAAGCGAAGGCCACGAGAGGGACTAAAAGCAGAATTTTTTTGAGAGGAGCTGAAGGCGCAGGGGTGATCATGAGGTTTTTTTGAAGAGGGTGTGCATGACCAACCACTCTTGGCCGCCGTTAAATCCAAAAAGTTCCGCGCAAGCCATAAAAAAGACGCGCCAGTAGACCCACCACCGCAGGGCTTGATCTGCACCATAAGTTGCTTTGAAGAGAGGCATTATCTCAGGCCGTGCAGCATCCATTCTTTTGAGCCATGCCTCACAGGTTTTTTGGTAATGAGTTCCATTCACATCCCATGTTTTAAGCAACGATAAATCTTCCTGAAAAAAGGAAAATAGATTTTTGGAGGGCATTTGCCCGCCTGAGAAAAAATAGCGAGCCATCCAGCTGCCGGCACCTTCATCTGTGAATGCATAGGCGAATTGCCGGTGGGCAAAGATGTGCGCGAAAAACTTGGCCTCCGGCTTCATCCAGGAGAAGATTTTTTTAAAAAGGCGACCATAGTTTTTCATGTGCTCCAGCATCTCCACGGAAACGATACGGTCAAAGTGTTCTCCGGTGTCGAAGGTGTTCATGTCCGCGGTGATGATTTTTAAATTTATCAGGCTTCGGCGTTTGGCTTCGGCTTCAATCCATAAGCGCTGGGGCGCAGAGTTGGAGACGCCGGTGATTGAACTTTGCGGGAACTTTTCAGCGGCCCAAAGGGAAAAGGAGCCCCAGCCGCAGCCGAGGTCAAGAATCGACTGTCCGTTTGAAAGCGCGGCCCGTTCGCCGTAAAGGGACAGCATGGCTTCTTCCGACTGTTCAAATGTGGTTTGCTTGTCCGGCCAGTATCCAGAACTGTACTTGAGTCGTGGCCCGAGGACAAGTTTGAAAAAGGGTGGTGGGACTTCGTAGTGCTGTTCGTTTGCCTTTTTGGTCATTTCGGCGATTGGGCTTTGACGCAGCTGTTGCACGTAGGCGGCCAGTTTTTGTTGTTGAGCCACGCTGCCGCCGCATGATTCGATTTTGAGTTTGTTCGCAAGCATGGTGCGGATACCGATGCGGATCAAGAAATCAGGAACCAAATTATGTTCAAGCAGGGTTTCGTAATTCATCATTGATTTTTAAACCAGGGAATGAATTTGCTCGTGGTTCGCTGGTACTCACGATAATCGTCGCCACGACTTTTCAAAGATTGTTCTTCGGTTTTTGGAATACCGGTGACATTCAAAAGAAAGTGCAGCATAAGAGCAGGGCAAGACCAGGCTGCCCAACCCCAGGGTGCAGTACTGGCAAAGAGCGCAAAGCCGCACCAGACAAGCCACTCGAAAAAGTAATTCGGATGCCGCGAATAATTCCAGAGGCCCGCACGACAGGTTTTACCGCGGCTGGCCGGATTGTTTTTAAACTTTTTAAGCGAAAGGTCTGCGGACGTTTCACCGGCGACAGCAATCAAAATCAGCAGGGTGCCTACCCATTCGGATGCGTGAAGTTTCGGGGCGCTGTGAGCACTTAAAAGAATAAAAGGCAGTGTGAAAAATGCGGCGGCCGCTCCCTGAGCCCAGAAAAATTGCAGCATGCGGATTTTTTGCTTCTCTCCCCAGCTTTCTCGAAGCGCCGTATAGCGTGGGTCCTCGGCTTCGCCATGATTGCGATTGAAGATAAAAAGAGACAGCCGCAACGCCCACACTAAAACAAGTGCAGCTCCCAGGGCACTGCGCAGCCAGAAGCCTTTCCCATGCGCGAAAAAATGCAGGGTGATTATCAGAATGCAAAGCGACCAGGCGGCGTCGACGAGGCTGGAATTTTTTAGCCATTCGGTGATCGCCCACAAAACGGTCATCACTACGAATGCCATGGCGAAAGCTTCGAGCAGGCTAAAAATGAGAACGGATTTCATTTCTGTTCGGCGCCACCCAGTAACCCATCGCGCAATTTGGCGTTGAGCGGATAGTCTGAAAGCCAGATCCCAAAATAGGCTTTCTGAAAATCGACGCCTGGGAGGGTCACCAAAGGCTTGTCATTAAAGAGGAGTGTTGTGCCGCGGCCGGGCTCGTAAAGCAGTTCGTAGCGGTCGTTTTTTTGAACGCTCCGATAGGCTGCGTTGAGTCTGTCGAGCCGTTCTTGAAGTGCCAGCACATTGTTCGACGGATTTTTTTCAAGATTATGGCTTCCGGCTTTGATGATTTGGTCGTTCCGAATTTTTCTGCGATAGATGAGAAACAGCGATTTGGGAACATCGGAAAGAGCCCCTTCGATGGAATGGGTCCCTTGTGGTAAATAGAGCGCGGCTGTGTAAAGCTCAAAGCCCCAGTAGGTGAAAAGCTGCAGACCTGTCAAAGGAATCTTTTGCCCGGCGATGGTTTTAACCGGCTCGACACAGACCTCTTTAAGACAGGAGGTGTTTTGTGGGGGCCTGGGCGCAGTGGCTTCGGCGGTTGTGGCTATGCAATGCAAAGGCTGCAAAAAAAGCATCAGGAGCAGCGAAACTCCGATGATCCACGCATTACGCGACACGAGACAGGCTCCTTTCGGCTTCTTCATAGACTTCAGCGGGGGGTGATTTTAAATCCCAAACAAGACCCAAAAAGGAGAGTAATTTAAGGCCAAGGTGGGTCATGTCGAGCTCCCACCAGTAAAAACCCTGCCGTTCTGAGGAAGGAAATCGATGATGATTGTTATGCCAGCCTTCACCCATCGTGAGCAATGCCACCCACCAGTTGTTGCGGCTGGTGTCTGGCGTTTTGAAGCGGCGGCTGCCCCAGATGTGCGATGCGGAATTGACAAAGAAAGTGGCATGGTGCAGCAAAATGGTACTGATGAAAAATCCCCAGACCACGGTTGTGAGTGCGGAGGTGCGAAGATCCGGAAAGGCCTTTTCGAGATAAAAGCCCAGAACGATAATCAGTCCCAGGTAAATAAGAGGGACTGTTTTTTGATGGCGATTTAAATAAACCAGTTCCGGATAGGCCATGAAATCGGGCACAAGCGCATTGGGTTTTAAATCCGCATTTTTTTTGCACAGAACCCAGCCGACGTGGGACCAGAAAAATCCGCGTCTCGAAGGCGAATGCGCATCAAAATCTGTGTCGGCAAAGCGATGGTGATGCCGATGATGCGCCGCCCACCAAAGGGGGTCTTTCTGAATGCTACTTGCGCCTAGTAGAGCCAGTACCCATTGAAAGCCCCTGCTTGTTTTAAAACTGCGGTGTGAAAAATAGCGGTGATAGCCGGCCGTTAGGCCGAACATTCGCGGCACAAGGGTTAGAATCATGATGGCCAATGCTGCTGGAGTCACGCCCGTCCAGAAAGCGAGCAAGCATCCCAGGTGTAAGATCAAAAAAGGGAGGTTGCCCCAGAACCGGATCGATTCATCTTCGTAAACCGATTCCTGAAATAGTCTTAGACCGGCGGTACTAAGAGTGGCTTGTTTTTTTTGCAGTAACATGCAGTTCACGTCTATCCAGTGTTTTGTTCCCGGGCCGCGTCAGTACAAGATGAAGATCGTTGAGGTAGCGTGCGGCAAAACCCGCCTCACAATAGGCAAAATAATACTCCCAGGCGCGCAATTGGGATACTGAAAAACCAAGAGAACGGGCTTCTTCATATTTTTCACTTAGGGTCTCGCGCCAGCGCCGCAGGGTTTCGGCGTAGTGCGGACCGATATTCTCAAGGTGTTCAACAAAGAAATGAGAATGACGGGTGATCGCTGCTGTCAGTGCGGCGAGTGAGGGTAAATGCCCGCCAGGAAAAATATGTTTTTGAATAAAATCGCAGCCGCGCCGGTAGGATTCGTAGCGTTGATCGGGAATGGTGATGACCTGGATGACGGCGAGGCCATCGGGTTTTAACAGACGATCGAGTGTGTGAAAATAATCGCCCAAGAATTCATGTCCTACGGCTTCAAGCATCTCAATCGAGACAATGCGGCTGAACTGTCCAGTCATGGCACGGTAGTCGCAGAGTTTAAAGTCAATTCGGTTCGAAAGACCTTCCGCCGCTACTCGCTCGCGGGCAAACTTTAATTGTTCCTCCGAGAGCGTTATCCCGGTGACCCGGCAGCCTGTGCGGCGGACGGCTTCTAGGGCGAAGGAACCCCACCCGCAGCCGACTTCAAGCACGTGATCTTCCGGCCCAAGGCAGGCTTTCTCAATGATCCTAGAAAGTTTTCTGCGCTGGGCGGCGTTCAAGTCTTCGCCAGGTGAATCAAAAACTGCTGCCGAATAAGTCATGGTTTCATCCAAAAATAGTTTAAAAAATCGATTTCCGAGGTCGTAATGATCGCGGATGTTTCGCCGCGAATTCTTTTCTGAATTGCGTCGGGTGAGGTGGCCGATCCGGTTGCGCAAAATGCTCAGGACTTCAAAGAAAGCACTTTTGCGTTCTAGCCATGATTTATTCTCAATGAAGAGGCGCAGGAGTGTTTCCAGATCCGGGGTCTGCCAGTCTTCCGCCATGTATCCTTCGCCGAGCCCGATGCCAGCATCCCAAAGCAGTCTTCGAAAAAAACGGTACTGATGAATCGTGATTTCTGCTTCCAAGCCGGGCTCAAGGCCGCCGAATGTGCGCTGACTTTGATCCGGAAAAGTGACGATGAGCCGTCCTTTACGGACGCGCGCGAAAATAGAAAAGACCGCACGCAAGGCAAGTTTTTCAAGCCTGCTGGGGAGAGCGGTGCGCACGGTTCCGGGATGGTTCACCGCAGGCTTAGGATGAAAGGGCAGCTTTTTTTGAAAGTAAAGTTTGAAGGCCTGTCCGTGAATGCGCGGTAGCGTCAGGAATGCATTCAGGGGGAAACGAAGGGCCGTGTTTATGAGACGTCCGTCGGTGAAAGGGTGTGCCTCACCCTTCAGCCGGGTCAGAATGGCGGGGCGCCCCTCGCGGAATAAATTCACGTGAATCTCCACGCGCTCCTTGGGTAAACTAAACCTGAATTCATATTCGCCTGTCCGGTCAAAAAAGGGCGACACATGAAAGACTTTTTGCGCCCGTCCCGTATAAAGTCCCTCGTTGCATTTTTGGGGCTTATTCAGCGTATACACATGGGTTTCTCCGAACGTGTTATTGACTTGGGTTAGGAACCACTCGACGGTGCCGGAAGTATCATACCCATAAAAGAAGCTTGCAGGATTGAACACGTGCCCAAAATAGCGCGCACAGGTGACGAGCTCAACGCGTGCCGCGTGGTCTTCTATTCCTGCGGCGGCGAGCTGACGCCGCACTTTTTCGCGCAGTCCGCCGGGGCCGCGGTCAAGATAATCCGTATCGTGTAGGGCAAAAATATGAAAACGGTTGTGTCTGAAAAATGCCATTTTCCGGGATAGGTTTTCCAGCTCCGCCAGGTCTACACAGAGAAAATAGGCGGGATAAACGAAACGATGTTCTAAGGGCTGAAGCCGAGCATGCATCAGCGTGCCCGTATAGATTTTTGAATTCACAGTCCGACACCAAAAGGTTCTACCGCGCGTAGGGCTGAAACCACTGCGTCTTCGTGAAAGCCGTATCCAAAATAACTGCCGCAGAAATAAGTCCGTTTTATGCCGTTTAAAGAGGGCAGGCGGGGTTGCGCAGCCAGACTTTTCAATGTGTATTTCGGGTGGGTGTAATGAATAATGCGGTGAATTTTCTCCTCAGGAAAAGGCTGGCGGCGGTTCAGGGTTACGAAATAGTCCTGATTTGCATCCAGGCGCTGAAGGCGGTTCATGTGGTAGGTCAATGAGATCGGAGCTTCCGCTTCAATCGGATCTTGCAGCATGTAATTCCACGAAGCCCAGGCTTTTTTGCGCCGCGGCATCGCGGAGGCATCGCAGTGCAGTACGGCCGTGTTGGGGGTATATTCCCAGGCGCCTAAACACCGCAATTCATCCGGTGTGGGGTCTCCTAAAAGCTTGAGGGACTCATTGGCGTGGGCGCTGAGCACCGCATAATCGAAGTGTTGTTTACGGCCGTTCTCGTGCACGACTTCGACGTGCCCGGCGTGGCGTGTTAGGGCTGCGATACGGGCGTTGAGCATGACCTCACCGGAGAAACGTTGGCGAAAAACTTGCACGTATCGCTGGCTTCCGCCAGGAATAGTTTGCCAGTGCGGGCGAGCTTTGAGTGCTAAAAGACCATGATTTAGGAAGAAACGCACAAACGATTCGGCCGGAAAATGAAACATTTCATGAAGAGGGGTTGACCAAATTGCAGCCCCCATGGGAATCAGGTAGTAATTCAGGAACGGATCGCTGAAATGGAGCCGGTGAAGGTAATCACCTAGCGGCAATCCCGTGAGTCGGCCAGATTCAAGATCGTTCACCGCGATGCGGTTGAATCGCAGGATGTCGCGGATCATGGCATAAAAATCAGGATTCAGCAGATTGGCAGGCCGTGCAAGCAATCCCCACGGCACAAAACTTGAATATTCAAAATCAGGGTGACGGCTTGAAAAACCAAAAGACATATCGCTGGATTGTCCCACGATGTTGAGGCTCTCAAGCAGACGGATGAATGCCGGGTAGTTACGGTCGTTATAGACAATGAAACCCGTGTCGATTGGAAGACCCACGTCGGGACCCTGCGTCAGGAGGAGGGTGTTGGTGTGTCCGCCAAGGTAGTCGGCCTTCTCGAAAAGTGTCACCTGATGTTTTTGGGCAAGCAGATGCGATGCTGTAATACCGGCGGCACCGGCTCCGATGACTGCGACTCTGGCGCCTGGGGAAATTGTTTGTGCCATTTTGAGACCCATGCAAGAAGGAGATCATGCCACCCAGCCCCTTAATTTTCCACCGAAAAGTGTAAGTGAGGGAAAAAAGAAAAAACGCCGTTAAGTGATAGCGAGGTCAACGCATACCCGAAAGGACTTCTCTAATGTCGGTAGCTCTTGTCATGCGAACCCATAACGATATGCCGTTGGTCGCGACCACTCTGAGGCGGCTTCATGAGTATCGAGCGCGCTTTCCCTTTGATTTTCTGGTTATGGATAATGCCTCAGCCGATGGGACCGTGGATGAGATTCGCAAGTACACCCAGAACATCATTACGGTGCCGGAGGGGACGTATATTCCGGGGCGGGTCCTCAATGAGGCCATGAAAGCGACAAAAGGGGAGCTGGTTGTCTTTTTAAACTCCGATTGCATTCCGCAGCACCCCGAGTGGATTGAAAAATTACTGGAAGGCTTTACCCATCCCACCGTGGCGGCAGTATTTGGCCGGCAAATTCCCCAGACGAATTGCCAGCCTATCTTTGCTAAAGATACGGAAGATACTTTCGGGGACGGAGCGCGCCAAAAATACTGGAGGCATTGCTTTTCGATGGCTTCCTCAGCCATTCGCCGGAGCGTGTGGGAAAAAATGGGTTTCAGTGAAATTTTGCGTTACAGTGAGGATATCGATTGGACCTGGCGCGTGCGGCAGGCCGGGTATGAGATTCGTTATGTGCCCGATTCGGTGATTATGCATTCCCATAACTATACGCTCAAACAATGGCACAAGCGGCAATTCGGCGAAGGAAAGGCCGATGCCCTGATTTTTGACTGGGATTCCTGGCAGGCCTCCTTTCTACGCTACTCGTTGTTGCCTTACGGACAGCAGGTTCTCAGTGATTGGAAATATTCGCTGCGCACGGGGCGGCTAGTGGATGTCCTTTATGCTCCCGTTTTGCGGATGGCTCAGCTTCTGGGCCGCCGCAAGGGCCTTTTGGAAGGGTTGAAAGACAAAAAGACAAAGTGATGTACGCCAGACATGCCTCAGACGTATTCAATCATGATCTCCACCGGAGCCTTAAAGAATTAGCAGACGATGTCGCGACGGCTCTCGGATCCAATCTTGTTGCTTTGATCCTGGGCGGTGGCTATGGGCGCGGGGAAGGCGGGGTTTGTCATGTGGATGGGCATGAGCGTCTCTACAACGACCTTGATTTTGCGATCGTGGTTCGCGATAAGAAAAGTATTGTGCCGCCTGCTCTAGAGGCCGTGCGTAACAAGTTCGAATCAAAACTCAAAATCGAAATCGATTTTAGCCGACCGTTAACGCCGCGCGACATTCGCTGCTGGCCGCACACCCTGATGTGGCATGACCTGCTTCACGGGCACATCGTTGTCCGAGGCGCCGAAGATATTCTAGAGAACTTGGCACCCTCCGAAATCAGGCAATGTCCACCTCCCATTGAAGCTTCACGCCTTCTGCTAAACCGAGGGGCAGGTCTTCTCTGGTCTTTACGCATTTTGAAAGGGCTTGAGACAGCGCCTGACTCTGATTTTGTGCGGCGGAACTATTTCAAAGCAGCGCTGGCCTTGGGGGATGCCCTGATGATTTGTCATCAGCGCTACCGGACGGCCTATGAAGGGCGCGACAAAATCTTCGAGTTGCTTGAGAAAGAACGGCCGGAGCTGACGGCGATGCATTTGAGCCCTCTCTACGCTCAGGCCTTGCGCTTTAAGTTTCGTCCGGACACCCCAGAAATGGGGCTCGCGGATGAACCGGCCATTTTAAAATTAGCAGGGCTATGGAACCAGGTGTTTCTGCTTGTGGAATCATTGAGAGCTCAGACAAGCTTCGCATCCCCGCAGCGTTATAGCCAATGGGCCGGAGTGCGCGAACCTGCCCAGCATTACGCGCTTCAAATAGCTCGCAATCTTGTGCTTAATTTTAAAAGGCATCAAATTTCCTGGAAATATCCGCGAGAAAAGTTGTTTCGTCAATTGCCGGTGCTGCTTCCGCCGTTTTTAAGAGACAATGTGTGGGTTAAAGAAAGCCACGACTTTTTGCAGTGTTGGAAGCAGTTCAATTGACCGGGGGTTGAGGGGATGAAGATTTTTTTTGTGAATCAGAAACACGGATTCTTTGGCGGGATTGAGCAGGTTATTTACGAGACGGCTCTGGCTTTGCGGGAGCGCGGACACTTATGTTATTTGGCCTATGCCCAAAATGAAAAGAAACCGAATGTCTTTGAAAAAGCTTTTGAGCAGATTTTTGAGTGCCCGGAGTTGTTGAATTCTGAAAACCCGCAGGCCCAAGGCTCTTTTTGCAGTAGTCTTCGCAGCGTAAAACCGAATGTTGTGTTTTATCACAAGCTGCCCCGTTTGCCGAGTCTTCCCGGTGAGCTGAAACATCTGCGGCAGATCCGTATGATCCATGATCATGATTTAACTTGCCCGACGTCTTTCAAATACTTTAGGCAGAGCGGTCGTGTTTGTTGCCACAAAGCTGATTGGCGTTGTTATTTTGATGCGGCGTTTATCACGCGGGACCCGCTCGTGCCGCTAGGAGTGCGCTGGTCGAGTATTCCAAAGAAAATTGGTGAAATGCGGCGCAACTATGGTTTAGATCTTATCTTGACCAATAGCCAGTTTATGCGTGAAGAATGCATTCAAAACGGATTTCCAGCCGAAAAGGTGCGCGTGCTGCATCCTGTCCTTGCGGCGGGGAATGCTCCGGTTACTCCCGTGCCTGAATCGCCGCTCGTGCTTTATGTCGGTCAGTTGATTCGAGGCAAAGGGGTCGACCTTTTTTTGCGGGCCCTTGCCCGCGTCCAGACTCCTTTTCGAGCCCGAATCGCAGGCACTGGAAATGCCGGAGAGAGATTGAAAAAACTTGCCTGCAAACTGGGCATTGCAGACCATATCGAATTCTTAGGCTGGCGTCCCCATGAAAGCCTGAGCGAACTGTATCAGCAGGCCAAGGTGGTGGTTTTTCCATCCCGCTGGCCGGAGCCGTTTGGTTTGGTGGGTGTCGAAGCGATGCGCTATGGCCGCCCCGTTGTTGCGTTTGATGTGGGCGGAGTACGAGATTGGCTTGTGGATAATGAAACAGGGTATTTAGTCCCTGAGCAGGATATTCAGGGGATGTCGGTCGCGATTGGACGGTTACTCAAAGACACTCCCTTGGCTCAAAAGCTTGGTACCTATGCAAGTGCTTATGCGGAAGAACACCTTACGTTTGAGAAACACATGAAGGCGCTTGAGGGATATCTGCAGCAAGACTCACCCCAAGAGACAGGGCATCGTTTTTAGCGGTTTTCCAGGTCTTTTTTACGCCCCCATTCTTCACGCTGTTTTTCCGCGGCTCGCCGCAAAGCCAAAAACTCAACTTCTTTTTCGATGTCGTCCGTCCGCCGTTCCTCGCGTCTTTTTTCGAGAGCCTTTTTTTGTTCTGCGAGTGTTTCCTTGACAGAGTCAAATACGCCTGATTTTTCAGCCATATTCCGCTTGGCGGCTTTCACGGCATCCGCTCTTTGCTGTTCAATCAGACGATGCGTATCTGTCGCTGAATAGTCGGCGCTTTTTTTAGCCGAGGACAAGGCTGCATTGGTAAGTCCGAGGAGGCCGTCTTTCGTGATGTTAAGGGCTTTTTCATCTTGATGGACCTCTCCTGCCGACAGGCGGCGCTGAGATCTTTTGAGAAGGAAGCCAACGCCCAAAAGTCCAACAACCAACAGCACTGCTGTAATCTCCAGCACTGCAGAACGGTCAATTTTCATCGCAGAAGCCTCGCATTAACGGGGGCGAAAAAAAAACATCTTCTTATCTGAGAATCATAACGCGGGAGGTAAGAAAAAAAAACTATTTTTTTTTGTAACGATCAATGCCTTTCCATCTTCGATGGGTCCACGTCCATTGCTCGGGATAGTGGCGAATTTCATCTTCGAGTAGGCGGTTGAGACGTTCGGTCGTTCTGATTTCAAACTCCGGTTCGCTTTGATCCACGGGCACTTCCGGTTTGACGATGATTTTATAGCGGCCTAAAGCCGTGCGCACGCAATAGCCGGGAATGAGAGCAGCGCCTGTTTTGCGGGCGAGCCTTACAGGAAGAGATGTGGTGGATGTCTTTTCGCTAAAAAAATCCATCCATAGACCGTCGCGTCCCGCCCATTGATCGATCAAGACCGCTACCAGATGATTTTTTTTGAGCGTGCGCAATATCTCTCGTACGGAATGCACGCGGTCGATCGGACGCATTTTAGTCCGGATCCGCAATGCTTGAATCCATTGATAGATGTAATGATTTCTAATTTCGCGCACGACGGCGGCGCAGGAATAATCGCGCAGGTAAAAAAGAAATGCCAGGTATTCCCAGGAGCCCAGATGCGAAACGACGAATATAACCCCGTTCCCTTTTTCAAGGGCTTTATCCAGATTTTCGGTCCCCTCAATCTCAAAACGCTGGGAGGCCTCCGCGAGCATGGACGGGGTTCTGAAGAACTCCATGAGAGATGTCGCTAGATTGCGGAAGGTCTCTCGAACAATACGATTTTTTTGAGGAGGTGAGAGGGAGTCTTTGAAGGCAATATTCAAATTGTCGAGGGCAACCTTTTTACGAAGGGGCAGAAAAAGATAAAAGGAATCTCCGATCCGCCGAGCGATCCACGTTGAAAAGGGCATGGGGAGACCGTTAATGAAACCGGCGATTGCGCGGACCAGAAGGTATTCTAAAAAATCAAAAACAGGTATTCTTAGCTTTGCGCCCATTGTTTCTCATCTTTCTACAAGCTTACGATAACATGAAACCAGTCATTTTGTGGACACATTCCTCAATTTTGGATTGCGGCAATTAAGTTATTGTGTCGCCAGAAAAAAACCGATACGCTAGGGCTCTATGGATCAGCAGATCAAAGAGCTGGCAGGTTCCAAGCTTATGCTGGGTGTCCCAGGCGCGATGGCGAAGGGGGAAGTGGCCGCGCTTTTCGAAGAAACGCATGCGGCGGGATTGATCGTTTTTCGCCGCAACTTTCAGGGGGCAAAAGCCTTTCGCGAGTTTCTCCAATACCTGGAAGCTCGTCTCGGACGCCGCCTGATTGTGGCGGTCGATCATGAAGGCGGACGTGTCATTCATCTTGCTGAAGGGGTGACTTTCTTTCCTGACAATCTTTTGCTGGGGCAAAGCGGCCGCGAAGATTGGGCCGAGCGGCAGGGGCAGATTGAAGCCGCCGAACTTCGCAGGCTCGGAATTGACTTGAATCTAGCCCCGACATTGGATGTTCTCACGGCCGCCTACAGTCCTAACATTGGGGTTCGTTCCTACGGTTCTGATGCGGCGCTTGTGGCGCGCTTAGGCGGCGCCCGCATTCGCGGCATGCAGTCGCAAGGGCTTTCGGCCTGCGCTAAGCATTTTCCTGGTCAGGGGCAGTCGTCCCTGGACGCGCACCTGGATCTTCCGGTTCTTGAAACCACGCGCCAGGAATTCGAGGCCGTTCACAAGCTCCCTTTTGCGGCGGCGATTCGTGCCGGTGTCGATGCCATCATGACCTCCCATCCCGTCTACCCCAGATTGGAGGAAGGGAGAAAGCTGCCGGCAACTTTTTCACGCCGCATCGTGCATGACTTTCTCAGAGAAGAACTGAGTTTTAAGGGGCTGATTCTCTCAGATGATCTCGAGATGGGTGCTCTCAAGAACTTTGGTTCGATCGGTGATTGTGCCGTGCGTGCCGTGGCGGCCGGTCACGACCTGGTTCTGATTTGTTCAGATGAATTGGGCGCTCGATCCGCAGCGAGCGGCCTGCAGGCGGCGATTCACGCAGGGATACTTTCGAGGGAGGCCCTGGAAGCCAGTGCAGAACGTGTCCGACTTTTTTGTCACAAAAGGCCTTCGCGATTTTCGATGTCCGAA
Source organism: uncultured bacterium (assembly GCA_964393875.1). Classification (GTDB taxonomy): domain Bacteria; phylum Omnitrophota; class Omnitrophia; order Omnitrophales; family Aquincolibacteriaceae; genus JAHFHB01. Next base: position 17,020 of record CAYMUZ010000051.1, read on the forward strand.
GCTTTCGCCGAGCCAGGGGGAACAGCACTTGCCGCGCAAATGGCCGACCGAGGTATTTCTGAAGCGGCGCGTGCACAGTTAAAATCTGTCGAATCTTGGGGGGATTCCCCCGCGCCACTCACGGTGCTTTATCCCGATTTCTCTCCGCTGATTTCTCGAATGGCCATGGAAAAAGAAACGTTGGATCCTCAGACGTGGATTTTACCGGCGCTTCAAGCGTGGGGTGTTCAAAAGGTCAGTTTGCAAACCGTTTCTTTAGATCCTGATGCCCAAGAGTCTCAGAAGATTGCAGAGAGGCTGGCTTATTCGACCGATCGTATTCTTTACCTTTGTTTTGATCCGCATTTGTATCCGGGATCCAAACTTCTTTTAAATCGACTTGAAGAAACAGGGCGTCTGGCCGTGATTTTTTTGCGGGATCCCTATGGACGCGATTGCCTGCTCAGACCCACGCCTTATCTTTGCGCCTTCGGATTCCGCAAGGTGCAAATCGAGGCGGCGTTTAAAACCGTTTTTACAAGAAAAGCGGCGTTTCTATGAAAAGAACACTGTTGGTTGATGGCTACAATGTTATTTTCGCCATCGCAGATTTGCGGCGCCGCATGCAGAAAGATTCACGGCCCGCGCGTGAGGCGTTAACGGGGCTGTGTCATTTGTTTAAATCCCGCCGGCACGACGTCGGTGAAATTATTATTGTTTTCGACGGACGCGAAAGGGAAGAAGCCCTCCATGAAAAAGCGACCCCCACCACGACGCATATTTACACGACTGCGGACGAAGAGGCGGACCGGCGTATTTTTCAGATCATTCGAACTGCGGAAGATCCAGCGGCTCTGTGGGTGGTCTCAGGCGATCGCGCCGTGTATGACCGCGCGCACTCCTGGGGGGCTGGCGTTATGACGTCACTGGAGTTTGCGAAGCATGTGGAGCGCAAAGATCCCACGGCAGGAGCCGGGGGATGGGCGAACCCAGCGGCATCGGGGATTGAGAAGAAAATCCATCCGAATGTTGCGGCCGATATTACGCGTGAATACGGTGAGATGCTTGGTGTTAAAGAGAAGAAACCCCCCCAGTCATGAATCTCCGCTTTCGTGTTTGGCATATTCCTGAAAAGAAAATGTATTTTGCAGGCTATCAAAAACTTTTCGCGGTGGTGCTCTGCGAAGATGACCTTGGAAGTAATCAAGGGCGGGGTTTGCCGGTGAAAGACGCACGCTACGAAGACTGTGAATGGATGCAGGCCACAGGTGTTTTGGATCAAAATGGCCGCGAGATTTTTGAAGGTGACCGGGTGCGTATTTTTTCACCGCGAGGGGTATTGGAGGGAGAGGTGGGCACCGTCCCGGACATGTTCAAATCACGGGGGCTGCATCCTCTGCATGAATTACATGAGCGCCTTGGATGCGAAATAGGTGATAAACTTAGTTATGAGATCCTCGGAAATCGTTATGAAAGATCATCTTAGACAGTTAGGGTTGAGCTTACCGGGTAAGGGCCGTATCAATGCCCCAGCCACTTTTCTTTATGGGGAAGCTCTGCGCCGTGGCGAGTGCCTGGCCAGTGCAGAGGGTGCGCTAATTCTTCATACCGGTGAATATACCGGACGCTTGCCCGAAGCCAAGGCGTTTGTGCGCGAACCGTTGTCGGCGACAAAGATTCATTGGGGCAAAATCAACCTGCCTTGTGAACAAAGCCTTTTCCAAGCCGTCAGGAAAAAGATTCTGACCTACCTCAATCAAAAAGGCTTTTATGTGAGGGATGCGTTTGTGGGCGCTGATCCTGCCTGCCGTCTTTCGCTCCGAGTCATTACGGAGAATGCTGTCCACGCTCTTTTTGCCGGCGCCATGTTTCTTGCCGGTAAAGACGGGGCTGCACCGGAGTTAGAGCACGCACCCGATTTTACGATTTTGCACGCACCAGGCCTCAAATTGAACCCTGCGGTGGACGGCACGCGTACCGACGCCTGTGTCTTGATTCATCTAGCTGAAAAGTTAATCCTCATCGCCGGCACCGGCTATTCTGGAGAAATTAAGAAATCTGTTTTTACGGTGATGAATTACCTCATGCCGGAGCACGATGTTTTGCCGCTTCATTCCGCAGCCAATTATGGCAAAGATGAGAATGATTGTGCTCTTTTTTTTGGCCTTTCGGGTACGGGGAAAACGACCCTTTCAGCTGACCCCGAGAGGGTTTTGATTGGGGATGACGAACACGGCTGGAGTGGGCGGGGCGTTTTTAATTTTGAAGGCGGTTGTTACGCTAAGGTGATCAAATTATCGGCGCAGGGGGAACCCGAAATTTATGCGGCTTGCAAACGGCGCGGGACGATTTTGGAAAATGTTGCGTTTGATCCCGCAACGCAGAGGGTCGATTTCGACAGTGACCAGATTACGGAAAACACCCGCGCGATGTACCCCATTGCGTTCATTCCGCGTATGACCCCCAAGGGCATGGGCGGTCACCCGCGCCACATTCTTATGCTGGCCTGCGATGCGTTCGGAGTTCTGCCGCCGCTCTCACGGCTCACTTCCGATCAGGCGGTCTATCATTTTTTGTCAGGCTATACGGCGAAGGTGGCGGGGACTGAATCGGGCATCAAAACACCCCAGGCTACTTTCAGCGCCTGTTTTGGTGCGCCGTTCATGCCGCTGGCTTCGACTGTCTATGCGGCGATGCTTTGTGATAAAATAAAAAAGCACGGCACTTCGGTCTGGCTCGTCAATACGGGGTGGACAGGGGGCGGGTACGGTGTGGGAGCGCGCATGCCGCTGGCGGTGACTCGGGCGTTGGTTCGCGCAGTTTTATCCAATGAGCTGAGTCAGGCAGGATTTCGCCGTGATCCTGTTTTTGGAACAGAGGTGCCGATTGCCTGTTCGGGTGTTGATGCCCGGCTGTTAAATCCGCGGGATGCCTGGAGCTCTGTGGAGGCGTATGACCGTGCGGCGCGGGAACTCGCAATTCTTTTTCGTCACAATTTTTTGACCACGGCGGGAGCGCTCGCCCCGGTGCTGGTGCAAGCCGGACCGATTGTTTGAGGAGGAGAACCCATGGTTTCATCATCCCTTTCGACATCCACGGATGCACTACGCGAAAGCGCTCTGCAATCGGCGCGGCAATTCAAAACTTGCTGGGTCGAGCTGGGGCAATTTCTGTTTGTTATTTACAAAGACAAACTCTACAAGGCCTGGGGATTCTTGACCTTCGAAACTTACTGCAACAAGGAGCTTTCTTTTAAGTTAACCACGGCATCCAAGCTGATCAAATCCTATGAGTTCCTTGAAAATGAAGACCCTCAATTCACGGATGCCAGCAAAATCGAAGTGACAAAACCCGAACGGCTTCCTCATTACGAATCGGTCAATCTGCTGCGTCTTGCCAAACACAGCGATAAATTTACTCCCGAAGATTGGGGCGAGTTGAAAGAGTCGGTGCTTAAGAAAGCGCGTGAACCGGGCGATGTGCGAGCCCAAATGAAGCGCATTCTTGATGAGAAGCTGGCCAGTCAGGGGCCGCAAGCTTTGCGAGAACAAAGGCGCAGCGCACTTCTCAGACGTCTGACGTCAATGCTTAGCAGTGCGCGTCGTGAACTCGCGATCGATAATCTTTTGCCGCCTTATTTACTTAAACAGATCGATGAGCTTAATGACAAGCTCCAGCACCAACTTCAGGAGTAAAACAGCCTTTCGCCCGTAGCAAAGTGAGCGGACCAAGCTGTTTGAGCCGCAGTGACTTGCAATGAATTTTAGCACCGGGCTTTAGAGTCCGGCCTGTTTGCCGATAAGAAAGAGGGTTTCCGTTTTTAAATAAAACAGCTGTTGCGGGCTTTTCCGCCCAAGGAGTTTTTCATGAC
>CAYMUZ010000052.1:0-11869 GCA_964393875.1 uncultured bacterium
TGGCGACCGTTTTTAAGGCATACTATTTTTGCCATGTCTCATCCTCCCGAACCGAAGAAAATACCAAGACAGACAATACTGCCTGCACCGATTGCGCCTGAAGAGTTTCAGGCCTTTTTGCGCGTTTTGAGTGCCCTAAGCGAAGATAGCGGACACCTCGCCAACGTTTCATCCGAAGAGCGAATCATGCTGATGAAGGCCGCGGGTAAGCTGGCTCACCCAACGATCATTGAGCAGCGCCGCACCGCACGCACCGCAGACAAGCTGCGGCGTGAGAGCCGTAAACAGCACGATCGCAATGCCCGGCAAAACACGGGTATCCGTGAAGCACGGCAGACCCCCGTGTTTTCAGCGCCCAAACAGCTGGAATCTGCACTGCCGCCCGTGATCGAATTAAAAGATCCCCGAAGTTGTTATATTTGCAAAGCCGATTACACGCGCGTCCACTTTTTTTATGATTCCATGTGCATGGACTGTGCGAACTTGAATTACCAGAAACGCTTTCAAAGCGCACCGCTTAACGGCCGCACGGCGCTTGTCACCGGCGGCCGCGTTAAAATCGGTTACTACACCGCCCTTAAACTGCTCCGGGCAGGCGCCCGAACGATTGTAAGCACGCGCTTTCCCAATGACGCCGCGCTGCGTTTTAGCCGCGAAAATGATTTTTCCCTCTGGAAAAACCGCGTGCAAATTTACGGTCTAGATCTGCGGCATTCTCCCAGTGTAGAAATGTTTGCCCGCTTTCTGTCAAATACTGAGGAGCGGTTGGACATTCTGGTGAACAATGCGGCGCAAACCGTGCGCAAACCACCCGGTTTTTATCGCCATCTCATGGAGTGGGAAGCTACACCCGTCCAAGAACTGCCAGAGGCACTACACCCCCTCCTTGCGGATTACGAAACCTGTAAACACACTCTGGATGAAAAACTCTTAGGCGCCCATCAGGAATCTCTGGAAAATACGCTCCTTAAAACCTGGCCCGGCAAAAGCCCGGCGGTCGGAATTCGTTCTTCCGCCAAACTATCCATGATTCCTTACGACTTTGACGAAGAAACCCAGTCGGGATTGGAAGTGTTTCCACAGGGCGCGCTGGATGCAGATTTACAGCAGGTAGATCTGCGTTCCATCAATACTTGGAGACTGACGCTCGCCGACGTCTCTACCCCGGAGATGCTGGAAGTTCATTTGGTCAACGCCGTAGCGCCGTTCATTTTGTCTGCCAAACTCAAACCGCTGATGCTGCGCCACCCTACCGGCGAACAACACATCATCAACGCCTCGGCCATGGAAGGAAAGTTTACCCGCTACACCAAAACCGACAAACATCCGCACACCAACATGGCCAAGGCCGCGCTTAATATGATGACGCTCACGTCGGCGCCCGATTACGCCAAAAGTAAAATTTATATGAATGCCGTGGATACAGGCTGGATCACGGATGAAGACCCTGCGCAGCTCAGCCAGGCTAAAAAAGAAGTGCACGATTTTGAACCGCCGCTCGACATTGTCGACGGCGCGGCACGTCTGCTGGATCCGCTCTTCTCAGGGATCCTCACCGGCACACATGTTTGGGGGAAATTCCTAAAAGACTACCGGCCTACCGAATGGTAGGCGAAGACTTACGGGCTAAAAAAGCTCCGCCTGGACCCTGGGGCGTTTAAAGGGTGCTCGTTCAGGAGTGGTGCGGGGTTGGTTAAGGTTATATTTTTTGGCGAACACCTGAAACATCTTCTGCAAATTTTCCCAGTACGGCCCCTGCCCCTTGTAGCGCTCGCCAAAGCGCGAGTCATACAGCTTTCCGCCGCGCACCTGCCGAATGCGGCCCAAAATCTTCTGTGCCTGGCCGGGAAAGTGCTGTTGCAGCCGCTCGATAAAAACCTCTTTGACGCTGCCGGGCAAACGCAGCATGATGGGTTCGGCCCATAGCGCACCGCAACGAGCAGCTTCTTTCATAATTCCGCCAAAATCAGAATCGTTCAGACCCGGAATAATCGGTGCGATCAAAACCCCTGTGGCAATACCGGCTTGCGAAAGGCGCTCAAGCGCTTCAAAACGTTTCGGAATGGACGCTGCACCCGGCTCCATGAGCCTAGAATTTTTATCATTCAAAAAGGGAATACTGATAAAAATACTGACCTGCGTGCGCTCATGCAGGGCCTTGAGCAGTTCCAGGTCGCGGATAATGAGAAAAGACTTGGTCACGATACTGACAGGGTTCCCGAACTCCAGACAAACTTCGAAACAGCCGCGCGTGATTTCATAACAAGCTTCAAGCGGTTGATAACAATCGGTATTGCCTGAGAAGAAAATCGTCTCCCCTCGCCACGATTTCTTCAAAAACGCTTCGCGTAACAGTTCGGGCGCTTTTTCTTTGACTAAAATCTTCGTATCAAAATCAGTGCCTGCCCCAAAGTCTAAATACTCATGCCCCGGTCTTGCAAAACAGTACGCACAGGCATGTTGGCAGCCGCGATAGGGGTTGAGGCTCCAGCGAAACACGAGATCGGGCGAATCATTTTCAGATAAAATTGATTTCGTATCGTCGAAGAAAACTTCGAGCTTGGCGCTCGGCGTCAGACCGTCAAAGTATTCGGTGAATTTTTCCTGGAATGGATTAGGGGGGTTGATCACCAGCTTCACGCGGTGATTATATCACCGGTGGCCGCTAAGGCTCTGCAAAACAATAACATAGGCATTTGGCCGAGGGGATTTTGAGCCGAATCAAAGTCGAATTTTTTGACGCGTGTCTTTAGACACGTTAGAAAGATTCGACGAAGATGCAGGCCAAAAGCCCCCGGCCCTTCGGGAGAGCCCTTTTTTGCGGCAATTTCTTCGTTGCTCGTCCTCAGCGTGTCTTTAGACACGCTGTCGTCCTTGCGCCTCGAACTTACCACAAACCGAGCCCTCCAAATGGCTATGTTATTGTTTTACAGAGCCTAATTAAATTTTTACGAGACGCCTGGTATAGTTTGGATCGGGATTGAGCAGCTCATTCATATTCAGCTTCATCCCTTCGCGGCTCAGGGCGGCAATATCGAGAATTTGTGTGTCCATACGAATGGCATCTTCGGGGCAGGCCTCTACACAAAAACCGCAGTACACGCATTTACCGAGATCGATGTCGAAGCTCTTGGGACGTTTTTCAATGTTGGGGTCTGGGTGTTCTTCAGCCACGATGTAGATGCAGCGCGCCGGACAAACTGTTTCGCACATCATACAAGCGACACAGCGCGGCGAGCCATCGGTGCGTTTGCTCAGGCGGTGCCGCGTGCGCAAACGCCTCGCAAGATCGCGTTTTTCTTCCGGATACATAATGGTGACCGCGGCACGAATCGCCTTAAACAGACCCAGCTTGTGCATGCTGTGAAAGAAAAGATTTTTCCAGAAATGGCCGGCAGTGATGCTGACGCCCTTGATAATCTGGGGGAAATAAATCTGATCCCAAAAACTCATGTGCGGGCGCTTCAAAATTTTTGTTTCGATGGTCATTTTACGATCACCAGATTGGCGAGTGTTTCACAGTCACAGTGAGGCGTTATTCTACTTTGATTCACTCTAAAAAAAACCTTATGATTTGTAACTCTGTTACTTGTCCGAAAAAGGGGACAGGTTGAAATTCCAGTCTCTTTTTCCAACCTGTCCCCTTTTTTAGAAAACCAAACCGGCTTTTTACGCTTTTCCGAGTGTCTTATCGCCCGGCTTCCAGCCACATTGCACAAGTTCACCTGTTTGGAAGGCCTGAAGAGTGCGCAGGGTTTCATCGACACTGCGGCCCACGGCAAGATCATTCACCACGGCGCTCTTTAACACACCATTGGGATCAATAATAAACGTGCCGCGCAAAGCAATGCCCTTTTCTTCAATCAACACACCAAAGGTGCGCGCCCACGCATGGTTGGTATCACCAATCATGGAAAATTGTAATTTACCAAGCCCCTGGGCCTGCCACGCCTTATGCGAAAAAACGCTGTCGGTGCTGGCGGTCAAAACTTCAGCGCCAAGCTTCTGAAACTCTGCGTATTTGGCATCAAAGTTCTGAATCTCGGTCGGACAGACAAAGGTGAAATCGAGCGGATAAAAAAACAGCACGACCCACTTCCCTTTAAAATCCGAAATCTTGACGCCCTTAAAACTACCGTCTGCAACAAGCGCTTGGCCGCAAACATCCGGCACGGGCTTCCCAACCTTCACGACATCGCAACAACCTGTCTGACTCATGGTGTGACTCCTTCTGGTTTCCTATGACTGATTGCCTAAACGCGGTGATGTTCGGCCTTTTTAGAGACAGGCCTTTTTTTTGCACGGCAGGAACCGCAAATGCCGCGAAAATCGGTGTGAAAATCCTCGATGAAAGATTAAATCAATAGGAACCGCTTTGGTATGTGATTGATTCCACTTAGGATGTCGAGTACTTTGATTCATGATACTCGCCGGCATGTCTTTGTCAACAAATCGAACGAGCAGGGCTTTCACCCATCGGCGGCGGTTTAAAAAGGAGACTCCTTAACTAACCCGGCACTCTGGGGTCTGTCTTTGCGACAGGGAAGGTCAGGGTGAAGGTTGTTCCGGCACCGCGAAAGCTGGAAACTGAAATTCGGCCGCCGTTTTTGCGCACGAGTCTCTTGACGAGACAAAGCCCAAGGCCGTTGCCCTGTTCTGCCGATTTGGTTGTCATAAAAGGGTCAAAAAGACAGCGTAATACTTCGGCTGGAATTCCAGAGCCCGTATCCGCGAGGGTCAAATGCGCCAGCATCTCTTCATCGCTCGAATATTCAAGCTGCGCTCTCAGAACAAGTTTTTCGGGGCCCGCTTCATCGAGCAATCCTGGCCGCATCGCATGAACTGCATTCTCGGCCAAACAATAAAATATTTCAAGCAACTCCATCGGCCGGCAGTGCACTTTCGGAAAATCTTCCGCAACATGCTCAATAATCTGAAGCCCGCTCAAATCATAATACCCACGCAATAATCCGAGAGCTTCACTCCACACCTCCTGAATACAGACGCTGCCCACCAGCTCATCGTTTTCAAGCGGCTCGTTCATCGCCAAACCAATACGCCGTGTCACATCCAGAGCCCGACCGGTCTGCGCATAAATCCGGTTCATCACCCCGCGGGCATGCGAAGCCGCATCTTCCCCGGGCCCAAACCGGTTCTCGTCTACTCGGCTCAGATGTGTTTCCACCAACCCCTTAATCGTATAAAGCATGCTCACCACGTTGTGTTGTAAATCACGCATGGCTGTTCTCCATTCCCTTCACGTCACCGGACACAAAGGCCTGCAGGCGTTGATATTCACTCGCGGGAAAACAACGATCTGCCTCACTGTAGCGGCCCGCCAAAACCCGGGTGGTCTCCCAATTCTGAAGAATAAATAAAGCCCAGGCATGGAGACTCCCCAAAGTCGCAGACTGCAGGTTCATGCAAATCGAATCCACCGCATTCTTAATGGCATGATCGTCGCACGGAATAAACTCTTTCAGACAGCGCAGGTGCGCCAAAATCCGCTCACGACTGGCCTCCAGGTTTTTGGGGTTCTTCCCCAAAAAGCAGCGGAACATCATGAACGACAAATGCGTCAGGGCGTGATTGGCGTTATGAGCACCCTGAATCGTGCGCCAGCTCTCGTCTTTAACACCGGCGGATACAAATTTCACGATTCCGCCCCTTATTTCAGCGCACGAAAGTGCTGCCCTTTGCATAGCCTCCCAGTACCCGTCATTCAGCTGCTTATTTTCAGGTTTTTTCTGACGATCACCATCCATTGTCAGGCCCCTCTTTCCACTCACTATTTTTCCGCCATACACTCATGTTGTTCTTACTTTTGAGCATAGCACCCGCCATGGACAGTATCAAGGCCCCACATATAGATAGTTTTTAACTATAAAAAATAGATTTTTGACAACCTTCCCATCCTGCGCTAGACTCACTGATTAGAGGGGCTAACCGCGGCTTATCTTGCGGAGAAAGCCGCTCAGAGTTATTTTTATGTATGATGACATTCTAAAAAAATACCGCGCACAGCGCCCCCAATTTCCAGAAATCCGGAGACCCCTGGTAGGGTCCGTGATCAAAGAGATGCGCATTGATCAAGGCATCAGACAAGAAGATTTTGCCAGGGCCTCGAAAGTCAACCTCTCAACCCTCAAGTCGATTGAGAATGATCATCAGCAAGCGACCACGGTTGAAAACATCAACCGGTTCGCTCACATTCTGGGCGTGACTCCAGACAAACTGATTCTCTACGGCCGCGAGTGGGATCCGGCCAACTCCTTCGCCCTCAAGAAATCAGCACCTCAGCCTATTCGGGGAATACGCGCATGGAAAAAAATTCCTGGTGCCTGGTTCCCATCCATTCAACTTCACTATCGCGATTTTGATATCACGCCCATTTCGCCGCCCCTGTCCACACAAAAAGATTTCTTCTTTTGCAGGCTCCTCCTTCCGCCAAAAAGAAAAATCGCCCCTTTGCAGCTGGCCACTCACCAGTGGGTCATCGGCTTTGTCTCCACGGGGTTTGATTTAAAAATCAACCATGCGGGACAAACCCATACCCTGACCGGTAACCAGGGATTTGCCCTGGATGGTTTCTATCCCCACAGTGTCCATAATGAGGATGAGCAAACAACCGCAGTTATTTATCTCATGGCCAAAACGGAATCGCCTTCCAAAATGCCGCGCGGCCGCATCCCCCGAACCGAGGCCCGTCCGGGCCCCCTCAGCATCGCCAAGGGTATCGAGGTGCTTCGCACGCGCTGCTCCGACAGACCTGAGATTCCGATCTCCGTTCAGCACCTTGCTGATTTGACGGATCAGCTCGACCATGAGCAAATTCGCAAGATGATGCGCCTTAAGAAAGGTTCGTCCGTTGTGTACTGGGCAAAGATCGAAGATCTTTTGGGAGCCACCCACACCTCGATGGAAGATTTCTTGGATTGGTCACAAAATAAAGAGAAAATTTCTTTCTCTCTGGCCACGGCCAAAACACGCGCACGCATCGAGTACCCCACCTACGGCGTAAAGTTTTACTCCGCCACGCCGGGTGGAGCGGGAAACCAGTTTTATTGCGGAGAGCTCACCCTCGAAGGGCGCAGCACCATTAAACGTGACATCTGGTCACGCCGCGACAACGCCATGATCGGAATTTATGTGGAAGAGGGGGAAGCGGAAATTGCGGTCGGGACCAAACGCAGCGTGCTGCCGCTTTTAAAAGGAGAAAGTATTTATTTTGACGGTGCTTTGGGGTATCAACTGAGAAACCCCGGAGAACATCAGACGAAGATTTTCTTTGCTTCCTGCCCGGGCATTCAGTTGTAGCGCATCTCAGACATCGAGAGTGCCGCACTCTGCGGCGCAAACTTTCACTTGTTCAACCAACTGCGTCAGATCAAACGGCTTCGTCACCAGTTTCGAACCGTTAAAACCGACCGCGTTTAAAAGCGCGATCATCTCCTGAGGATAAGCCGCAGAAATCGGAATGATTTTCAGCTCGGGCTTTGTCTTCAACACTTGTTGAATTAAAAGGTCTCCGCTCAGTTTCGGAATTTTCATATCCACAATCGCCACGTGGCACTCGTGCCCCTGAATGAAAGCAAGCGCCTCATCGCCCCGGGCGAATGCTTTCACTTTGTAATTTCTCGCCTCAAAAGCTTCCTGCAAAATCTCTGTCAGCTCCCCTTCATCATCCACCAACACAAGCACGGTGCGATTCCCCTCATAAATCCTCAACTCATAGGGGCTGTCTACCTGCCCAGGTAAGATCACGCGATTGAGTTTGCCGTTGATCTTGGTCTCAAGCACGGCCATATCATGAATGGGTTTTTCAATCACATCCGCGGCCTGCACACCCAGCTCGCGCAAATGTTCTTTTTCAGTCTGATAATAGGCGGTGATAATCAAAACCGGCGTGTCAATTTTGCGGATGCGCAAATCGTGCAAAATATCATAGCCATTCACCCTCTCCATACGCAGGTCGAGAAGAATCAAGTGCACTTGAAACCCGTCAAGAATTTGTTTCACCAGGGTGGGATTGGCCGTAGCAATCGGCTCAAAATTGCGCCGCCTGAAATGCGCGGTCAAATGCTCAATCACAATCGGATCGTCATCAATAATTAAAATCGTGCTCGGCTTGATACTCATACAACCCCCAATCGTTCCAAAAGCATGACAAACTCCCTGGGCTGAATATCCAGCGGTTTTTCTAAAACCCGATCCACGATATCCATCAGCCGTTCCCTCTCAAGCATCGCCGTAAGATCAGACTTGGTAATCCCTGACATTGCGAATATTTTCGGCCGCTTCGGCAGTTCTCTACACGACTTAATCACATCAATTCCGGAAATTCGCCCCGAAAGCTTCGCGTCAATCACCGCCAGCGCATAATCCCCATTCTGCAAAAGCTCTATCGCCGCCTGGCCGGCAGTGACCACCGTTGGGATTTCATGACCAAAATACTCGAGTGCGTCCGCCAGCGCCGCACCGATATCCTCTTCATCATCCAGAATTAAAATTTTAGGCATCACTTTTCACTTTAGGAGCCGGGTGGCACAATAGACTCCATCACACCCATGGCTTTCCGCATCAACAAGATGTACTGGCTAAGACATCGACATTTCGGGACAAGAATAGAGCGATTCTCTGCTTTGTCTTCGCGCTCTGCAGGAGTAAAATACATTCAACAATCAACCGGAGTGACTAAAGGAGTATTCTCATGAAAAAGATGGTATCTAATGTGCTGATTTTTTCTCTTATGTTTTCAGGCTGCTCATCATTCCGCTCACCTACACAGATGGTATCCGTAACAACCGATCAGCCAGATGCTCAAATATACATAAACGGAAATATGACGGGAAAGGGTGCTGCCACTGCATCGGTAAGAAGGAATGAAAATGTTCAGATTATGGCTAAAAAAGCTGGATACGTTACCACACAGCGAGCCATTGGACACAGCCTGAATACAACAGGTGTTTTAGATATAGTCGGTGGGGTATTGATCCTTGTCCCGCTTCTCGGATTGTTAGCGGCAGGCTCCCACAACATTGATGAAAATAACGTATCGATTACAATGGTGAAAGAGTAGCCGAGCACACCGGACGCCGTCCGACGGGGAGGGGTTAGCGCAAGCGCATACCGGACGCCGTCCCGTTAGTTTATGGCGACAGATCCCGGCACCGCGGTACCGGGATCTAAGAATTTACCGTTTACGGCGCAGCACTGCTCGCAAGTATTGACTCGCATGAAATTGCGTAAGCGGCACAACAGTCACTTTGGGATGTGCTGCGTATGTCTTATCCCCAGGGTAAATAATCCAGCAATGCTCAAGTTTCAAGTCATGAATTGCCGAATGGAGAGATTGGGTCATGCCGGGTGCATCTTGGCATTTAAATTCAATCCCCCATTTTTTCCCATGATCCTGCCAGTACAAATCCAGCTCCGCGCCGGAGTGAATTCTCCAAAAATAAACCTGCGGCGCGTTTTGTTCAAAGGTTTTGAGAATAATTTCGAGAGCAAATCCTTCCCACGCCGCACCCAGCTTCGGGTGAGACATTAACTCCTCCATGCCGCGCACCGAAATCAAGTGATTCCAAATTCCACTGTCGCGGATATAAATTTTGGGACTTTTCACGAGCCTTTTCGAGATATTTTCATACCATGGCTGAATTAACCGCACCATAAAAGAACCGGCCAGGATATCAAGGTGTCTACGTATCGTCATATCGGAAACACCCAAGGATCGCCCCAGTTCAGAATAATTCATCGTTTGGCCATGATAATGCGCCAACATGGTCCAGAATCTCCTCAAGGCCGCTGCGGGAATCGAGAACCCAAGCTGAGGAATGTCTCGTTCCAAAAAAGTCGTAATGTATTGGCCAAGCCAATCTTGCGCATGGCGATCATTGCGAGCCATAAACGCCAGCGGATATCCGCCGCGAAACCACAACTTCCGCCAATGCTCCCCGCCCACATCCTCAAGCCCAACCCCCGTTAATTCGTAATAGGCGATCCTGCCCGCTAACGTTTCGGAGCCCTGCCGGATCAATTGCGGTGAAGCGCTTCCAAGAATAAGATATTTTTGCCGCGGGTTTGAATCGACAAGATAGCGCAGTAACGGAAAAAGATCGGGCCGCCGCTGAACCTCATCAATCACAATCAGCCCCTTGAGAGAACTTAGTGTGGTTTGCGGTTCGTCGAGCGCTCTGAGATGCTGGGGGTTTTCAAGGTCGAAATAATGCTGCGCAGAAAACTTTTTAGCCAGAAACGTTTTGCCTGTTTGCCGGGGACCCAAAATAGCCGTCACCGGGAATCGATGAATCAATCCCCTCAGCGCTTGAAGATCTTTACTCCTAGCGATTGGCGGCATAGCAGAAGTGTATCAGATATCTATGAAAATTCAACATTGAAGTATGAATTTTCACATACCGTATACCGGCATACCGGACGGCGGCCGGTTAGCGGCTCTTGGGCTGGGTCGTTTCATGCGCCGATCAAAAATACCGTCGTAGCCACTGGTCTCATAACGAGACTTCCGCGTTTCATGGTTCTGTAACTGACCCCGATGATCTCTGACGCCTCAGTCCAGAGGTTTTGTTTTGAAACGGCTTTTAAAATAACTTCTTGGATTTTCATGGCCTTCACCGCGGCGAGCATAGAGTACTGCCTCAAAGGCCCTCCTTAAATCGAGCTTTTGGTGCAGGTTACTACGCCCTATGTGGTTAAAGGAGACACTTCATCAGCTTACGACAAACGAGGACGAACTATAATGGGTATTTTTTATTTACACAGTATCACTGGTGTCCCATTAAGAAGTAATTGATTTTTTGTAACCCAAACATTTTGAATATGTTAATGACAAAAAAGCCCGGATAACCGGACGCCGTCCGGAGGGAGAGGTTAGCTGTAAATAAATATTGCAGTATTATAATTTTTTTATTAGTATACTGCATATACCGTATGCCTCGCATCAACAGAACCCAAAGCCCTTCTGGGGTTTATCACTGGATTACCCGTGGCGTTAACAGAAAAAAACTGTTCCGCCAACTCAAGGATTATGCCTATTTTCTAGCCCTAACTACGGCTCATGCGGCTCAATACGAAATTAAGATCTTCCACTACTGCCTTATGACCAACCATGTTCACATGCTCATTCGCGCTAACGACCTTAAAGCCTTGATTGCCTTTTCACACTACCTCAAACGCCTTTATGCCTATTATCAGTCCAAAACCTACAAAATCACCGGCTCGACTTTCGAAAGAATGTACCGCAGCAAACCCGTTTCTGATGACATCTACTTGCTTGAATGCGCCCGTTACATCGATCGCAATCCTCTTCGGGCTGGCATCATTCATGCCCTCGGCGAATATCCTCACAGCAGTTACGCCACTTATGCCGCCGGTGCCAGTAATAAACTCATCACCCTCTCCCCCGCTTATCTTGCCCTTGCGGCTACCGAATCTGAAAGACAAAAAATTTACACCCACTATGTCAGTCAATCCCGACCTCAAGAAGAGTTTGCCAATCCCTCATTCATTGGCCTCTAACCTCTCCCTCTGGACGGCGTCCGGTTATCAGCCTTATCCGAGAAGCCCAGCGCGCGGCAGATCTAACGATCATTGCCTCCGCACATATCCCGGTTTGTAAGCGGGTGTATATCTTCAGATATTCACCCAAGACTCGTATTGCATTTTCACCCATCTCTGACCCGGCGAAAAACTCCGGCAATTTACTTGTAAAGTTCAAACCTAACTGGAGCGTTCTGGATGGCAAATTGACGCCAATGTCGTAGTTGCTCAAAAGCAGACGCCTGCGCTGATGCGTAGTCTGACCACAGGCATCAATGAACCAGGTTATCGACTCTGTGGAATCCATGTT
>CAYMUZ010000053.1:0-6765 GCA_964393875.1 uncultured bacterium
GTTTTTCCGAGACAATCGCGGCGGAAAGAAATTAACAGGGCCGCCTCAATCACAAAATCAATGGGCACGATATTAAACGAGTTTTCAAGCCGTGTGGGCAGAATGTTCAGCATCCCATGTGCAAAAAGGCGGACAAACGGATAGATCACATTGAACTGCGAGACCTCTCCGGTCAGAGAGTGCCCGACCACAATGCTCGGCCTGAAAATCATCCCCGAAAGCCCCGCCCCGAACGCTTCGCGAACGTGCTTCTCGGCCGCAAATTTACTCGACTCATAAAAATTGGCAAAAACCGGATGGCTGGGAAGTGCATCCTCGCGCGAATGGCACCGAACTTTGCTCCCAGCGGCATAGGCGGTGCTGAAATAAAAAAATCTCTCGAGTCGTCCTTTTTTTTGTAAATGCCGGGCTAGTTCAAGCGCATGGAGAGTCCCGCCCAGGTTAATACGTTCACACTCTTCTCTGCTTCCATTGAGTGTTGTGAGCGCCGCAACGTGATAAAAAAAATCAGCCCTGCTTTCAAGCTCCCGAAGGTCGGCGAGTTTCAACCCAAAACCGGGCTGGGTCACATCCCCTTCAAGAATGTGAACCCGATCACAGAACAGGGTTTCAACATCGGTTCCGGAAAAAATCTTTAAAAGCCTTTCGCTCGCCGAAATTTTAGCTTGCGGACGGATGAGCACAAACAGGTTTAAGTGGCCGCGCAGCAAAAGAGCCCGCACGAGTTCGCGCCCAAGCGTGCCCGTCACACCCGTCAAAAAGATTCCCTGCGAATTATTCGTCATATTTTTCGAAGACCAGCCCAATGTTTTGCCCCCCAAATCCGAACGAGTTGGAAAGGACCGCATCGACTGTGACAGACCGCGCGATATTGGGCACGTAGTCAAGATCACAATCGGGATCCGGTTCTTCGTAATTAATCGTCGGCGGCACCTTGGAATCACGCATGGCCAGGAGACACACCGCCGCCTCTACCCCGCCAGCCGCAGCAATCATGTGCCCCAGCATCGACTTAATGGAACTGACGGGAATCTTGGCCGCATTCGCTTGAAAAACTTTTTTAATCACAATCGTCTCTACGGCATCATTCACCGCAGTAGCCGTCCCGTGCGCATTGATGTAGTCCACATCTTCAGGCTGAATTCCGGCCTTTTCAAGCGCCATCCGCAAGGCTTCGACCGCGCTCGTTCCCTCGGGATCCATGTCCGTCAACCGATAGGCATCGGCCGTCGATCCATAGCCCGTGATCTCTCCGTAAATTTTAGCGCGGCGTTTGAGCGCGTGCGACAGTTCTTCGAGAATCAACACCCCTGCCCCTTCCGCCATGACAAACCCATCGCGGTTTTTCTCAAACGGCCGCGACGCTTTTTGCGGTGCATCATTGCGGGTGGAAAGAACGGTCAGCAAACTGAATCCGGCGACCCCAAGAGGGTAGAGCATCGAATGCGAACCGCCCGTCATCACCACATCGGCATAACCGCCGCGAATCCATTCGAACGACTCCCCGATCGCCTGGGAGGACGCCGCACAGGCTGTGAGACAATTGGACACCGGTCCGCGAATATCAAAGTGCCTCGCAAGGTGCGTCACCGTCATGAAAGGCTGGGACTCAAGTTCGCGCATCGGATCCATGCGGGCCAGCGACACCTCGATGTAGCGCTGTTTATCAACCCCGCCGTCTGCCGTAAGAGAATCTTTGATCGAAGCCGCAAACGCCTCAAAATCTTGCCCGCTGTCGCCTGCTCCGAAATAGATGCCAAACCGCTCGGGCCGAACGTTAAAAAGCCTGAGATGCGAATCCCGAAAAGCTTCTTCCGCCGCCTGCAGCGCAAAAAAAGTGGAACGGCCTGCAGCCTCAAGCGCCGGATCCTTGAGCTTCCAGCGATCAAAGTCAAACCCTCGGACTTCCCCCGCGATGCGCGTCGGAAAAGTGTCGGCCTTAAAAATAGAAATGGGTCCGATGCCAGAGCGCCCTTGCAACAAACCTTCCCAGGTATCAGCCACATTCAACCCAAGCGGCGTCACCATCCCAAGGCCGGTCACCACCACACGCCGCTTCACCGTGACACAACGAGGCAGGCATTTTGCCCGCCGAATCCAAAGGAGTTAAAAAGAAAAGTCTCCGGTGCGGTCTGCCGCCCCTCCTCTTTGACAATGGGTAGGTCACAGACCGGAGAGGGCCGCTGAAAGTTTGCCAGAGGAGGAATGAGACCGTCACGCAGAGCTAAAAGCCCGGCAGCAATTTCGATGCCGCCCGCAGCGTATACCCCGTGGCCGGTAATCGGCTTCACGCCCGTCACAAGTAATTCCCCAAAACGATGCTCAAAGAGCGACCGAATCGCCATGGCCTCCTGATCATCCTCTGTCGGAATGCCGCTGCCATTGGCCAAAATAAAATCAATATCAGAAAGATCGAGACTTCCCTCTTCAAGAGCCCTCGTCATCGCCATGCGTTTCCCGGTGAAATCCTCCGTCTCACGTGGATCATGGTTATAGTCTGAAGAATCTCCGTATCCCCGCACCTCTCCATAAATCCGTGCTCCGCGCTTTTGGGCGTGAGCACGTTCTTCCAGCACCAAAAAACCAGAGCCCTCGCCAAGAAATAATCCATTGTGACGCTCATCAAACGGACAGTAAGCCGTCTGTGGACACTCACTGCGTTTTGACAGTAAGCCCAGAAGACGAAACCGTGAAATCGCTATCGGATTTATTTTTGAATCTGTCCCGCCTGCCAGCATTAAATCAGCATCGCCTCGGCGAATCACACGACAGGCCTCGCCAATCGCCTGGGCGCCTGCGGCCGCAGACGTCGTCAACGTGTTGCTCGGTCCGCGAAAACCATGAGTCATGGCCACGTGGCAAGCCGGCATATTCGGAAGATACTTCAAAAACCAAAGCGGGAAAAACGCGCGAAGCCCCTCACTGCCAAAACGACTCATGCTCAATTCGCCGCGTTCATCGAGCGAGGCCTTGATGCTCGCCGCAAACTCGTCCAAATCAGTGTTCAAAACCCCGGCGCCGAGTGAAATGCCACAGCGAAAACTCTCGCCAGAGGCCACCCGGAAAGCCGAATCTTGCAGCGCGAGCGAACTGGCGGCTACCGCCAGCTGAATTTCGCGAGACATCATTTTTAGCTGCTTGCGCTGGCGGATAAATTGATCGGGATCAAAATCAGGAACGCGCCCTCCATCAATAGACGCACGTGTAGAGCCAGCCGACAAATGGAGCGGCGCAATTTTTGACTCCGCGGATAAAACGGCCGTCCAGTAGGGCTCCACGCCAATACCCGCCGGGGTGACGACTCCAATGCCGGTAATAACAATACGGCGCAAATTCATATCTCGGACGGCCCCTCGTTGAAAATAATTTTCTGACGAACCTGATAGCTTTCCATGAAAGCATCGTGAAAGGTGATTGACCCGCTGCGGCTTGGAACAAGATTCTCTGCTCGAACGATCAAAATTCGCGACCGCGCAATTTCACGGCCTGCCGTAGTCACCACAGACTCGATCCAGGAACCTTCTTCACGGAAATCGCAAACCTGCGCATCAATAATCAGCGAGTCAGCGGGTCGACTGGCTCCTGAGAAAACGGCAGATTCCACTTTGGCAAAAACAAGGTTTGATTGGAAATCATTCAAGACGCCGAGAGCCACCCCCCCCGTTTGCGCCATCATTTCAAGCAGTAGAAACTCGGGTGTCACTCCATAAGTGACTAGGCAAGTGACACTCTGTGCTTTGCCCCGAGGATCAATCCAGCAAATACTCTCTAGCAAATTCCAGCGCATAAGGGTATTGGGGAGACCGTAAGGAATAGCTCAGGCATGCGCGCTGTTAGCAACCCTGTCCTTCATGTAATCAACCACCATGCCCACGGTGAAAAAATCCGCAAGGTTCGCCACGGCCGGGTCTTTGACAAAAGTTTCAAGATCAAGATAGGGCAATTTTTGTTTCAGCACATCAATCCCCTGGGCGGTCACCTTTCCTTCATAAACCATCCCTTCTTGATTGAGAATATGACCCGGAAAAAGTTCTCCGCTTGGAATTTTGATATTAAAGGCTTTTTCAAGACGGAAAAGAATATCAATGAAATCAATGGACTCTGCCCCAAGATCGCGAACGAGCGAAGAACTCCGCTGAATCTCGCTCGGGCTTACCCCCAATGCACCCGCTAGGGTTTCACTGACTTTATCAAAAACATCCTCACTCATACCCGATTGCCCCCTTCTTGCATTTTCATGTTTTCTGCAAAAATTTCTAACCGACCTGAGACCGCTGATTTTTCTCCGTGCCGAAGGCTCACATGCCAGATCTCGGAGACATCCGATACGCTCAGCCGTCGAGCTTCCGAATTCCAGACATCTCCCGGCCTCAAAAAACCATGAAAGCGTACAGCACTCAAGGACCGCACAGCGATTTGCCGTCTCATCCCGGCCGCCATCGTCCGTTTTAAAATCTCAAGCGCCAAAACTCCGGGCAGCACCGGAAAATCCGGAAAGTGATCCGCAAAAAGTTCCAGAGAGTGCGGAACCACGCCTTTGGCTGAAATCAAGCGGCCTTCGTCCTCCGTAAAAACTTCAACCGCATCCAGCTCTCTCATTTTAAGATTTTCACAAATCGAGAATAAAAATTCCGTTTAAAATGCTCAATCCACACAGCTCTGTATCCACTTTCACGAACCTTGAGGTGGTCAAGCCAAACAGGCCAAAAAAAGCTCGCCACTCCTCGGCTTTTCGAAAACCACAGGGGTGCCCGACCCATTCAAAATTATAGAGACGATCCCGAATTTCCGTCCAATAACGCCCCAGTGTGTGATGAAACAAATCTTCGATCACGATAACGCGTTTGCGCGTCACACGGCAGGCCTCACGAATCACCGCCGCCTGATCTGGAATATGATGAAGCACGGTTACAAAAAGACTGGCGTCGAAGCTTTTATCAGGAAACGGCATCTGCCTACCGTCGTAAATCACAACCGGAGCCTGTTGAAACCGTGGCAAAACAATATCCAGCACCACGGGTTGATGCCCCCTCTTCTCAAGAGGACCCGCGTAAAAACCCCAGCGCCCGCCAATATCCAGAATAGCGGATCTCTTAGGAATCTCATTTTCAAACAGCGAAACAAACAACTCCGCCCGCTTCTCAAGGCTGTGGATTGCCCAACGGGAAGTCACGCAGTCCAACAGACTACTTTGCATGGCACGAATCAAATTTTTCATGAAATAACAACGTCCATGATCTTAGAATCTTAAAGTTTAGCATAGCCCGATTAGGCCGGCCAAGCTTTTTATTCCATGCGGACAATAGCCGCAACTTTTGATACGGCCATCTTTTAGGGTTGCTTTCCAGAACAGACGCCGATATGCTGTCCGCATGCGATTGGATCAAACTCTCCAAGGGAAATCGGCCCTCATCACCGGCTCTTCGCGCGGTATCGGACGTGCAATTGCTCTACAATTAGCCGTCATGGGTGCTGATATTGCCGTCAATTTTGTCATGAATGAGCAAGCCGCCCTTGAAACAACAGCGGCGATTAAAGCTCTCGGGCTTAAAGCCTGTACGATTCAGGCCAATGTCGCTGATTCGGCTGATCAGTCACGGCTTGTAGATTCAGCACTTCGTCAGTTGGGCCGAATTGATATTCTCGTCCATAGTGCCGCCCTGGGAGCCTTTAAACCCGTCCTCAACCTCAAACCCAACCAATGGGATCTTTCCATGAACGTCAACGCTCGCGCCCTCCTTGAACTCACCCAAAAAGTAATTCCGGACATGCGCACACGGCGAGAAGGCGTGATTCTGGCTTTGTCCAGCATTGGCGCGCACTGTTTTATTCCAAATTATGGAGCCATTGGAATTTCCAAGGCCGCCCTTGAAAGCTTGGTACGCTATTTGGCCGTTGAGTTGGCCCCTGACGGCATCCGGATCAATGCCCTTTCCGGCGGACTTGTCGACACAGACGCGATCCGGCATTTCCCGGAGTATGAAAAATTTCGACAAGAAGTCATTGCACGCACACCGGCAGGCCGCATTGCCGTGCCAGAAGATCTAGCGCGCGTTGCTGGATTTCTTGTTTCACCTGATGCCGCCTGGATCACCGGACAAACCCTTGTCGCCGATGGCGGTCTCTCACTCGCCTAGCAGGCGCGATGCGAGGATCTGAGAAGAAAGGAAAAAACAGGCTCTCGGGTTGCGCGTCTAGTTTTTTACGCAACAATAAAAAAGCCCAGAAGGTTTTACCCCTCCGGGCTTCCTACAGCGCCACCAGAACAAGCTCGTCATTTTGGTGACGGTATGTTTCTACTTCTACCTCATCCCAGCCAGTCTGGATAATAGTGCGTGGGCGCCCTTGAACGTCTTGTTTTCTTGCATTACGTTCAAAGACGATACGCCTATTACAATTTTCCCGAGACATTTAATGATGAGAGGGGTTGTTCTATATGAGGGATTGTAGGTCATTTTTTATCCACCGATGAACTGCCATTAAAGTGCCGATAAATTACAGCGGGATTCAACGTTACCGCAATGATTTTTTGCCTGTGTTTTCAAGTGACCTGCCCCCAAAAGTCGGACAGATTTTAGGTTAGGCCGTTTCCCAATGACCACTCCGATCCGCCTAATAATATTCGGCTCTTCCGGAATTTTAGTGGGTAAATATTGATCATTTCTCGAGGGAAAAGCTCTTTAAAAACTTGTCCTGTTTAGGTTGACGGTGGTAATGTTGAGACTTATGAAAACCAAGACCACCTTTAGTCAGCTCTACAGCTTT
>CAYMUZ010000054.1:0-6679 GCA_964393875.1 uncultured bacterium
TTTATACCAATGAGCTTCGCAGAGGATTACGTCTTTTTGAGTTTTCAGATTACGGCTATTTGTGGCTGCATGGTGGCGTGCCCTACAATCAGATAACGGGTGCAGTGGATGTATCCTACAAAGGCTTTTACGGCATTCAAGCTATGATTAAATTGCAGAATGATATTCGTGACACTTCTAAATCGCTGGAGGAAATCAATGAAGCTCTCGATGTCATCCAGAGCTGGTATGGTGATAAATCCAAGTTGATCAAGTATGTCACAATGGTGCCGGTTCTGACAACCGGCCTTCCCCAATATCTGGCCTCACTCTCTGATAATTCGTATCGCCCTGTGCACGGCCTGGTTTTAGGGCATAATCCGGTGGGGCGCTATGAAAGACACATCGATTTCAGCGAACTTAGCCCGCGCGTTATCCTTAACGACCGTCACATGTCGAGTTATTTTTGGGGCAGGACCTCTCCGCACGGTGCTCATGTGGAAATAGGGCCCAACGGGATTGTGCTTGCTCCTTACGGCGTGAGCAATCCGGAGCCAGAAGTTTCTATTCTTGGGCGTGAAGCCTTTCTGAACCAAGTAGAACAAGACCTGCGCCGCGAGCAAGACCTTTTAAATGCACGGCTGGGCGGATCAGTGGCTAAGGCGTTGAGGCTTATTGGGCGGGGGGTTGCGAGTTTCTTTGGACGCGGCGCGCCGGGACGAGTACAGGAGCTGCCCCCGCTTCCTTCAGGGACTGCCTCTGCGTCTAGCGCAGGGACTGTCCCCGGTACTCCCGCCGCTGCGAAAAGCACTAAAGCAAAACCTGCGGCCGGGGTTGCATCAGCAGCGACTTCAGCTGCACCGGACTACAGCAACCATTTCCGTTCGTATGACATCCGCGCGAAGTATGGGGAATTGTCTCGGGATTTTCTGAACCAGTTTGCTGTGACACTGGGATCGTACTATCCCGTGGGCGCGCGTGTCCTGATCACAGGGGACCATCGCCACTCCACGCCGCGCATCCGCGAACAGTTGGTGGAAGCCTTCAAGGGCATTGGCCTCGTTGTTGATTTTTCAAATGAAGTTATCCCCAGCGGCGTGCCGCGTGTTCTAGCGGCGAATGGTGATTACGCGATCGTCATCCAGGTGACGGCTTCGCATAACGATGTCAGTTGGAATGGCCTCAAGATCATTGCTAAAACAAGTCCGGCGACCGGCGCGCTCGATCCGGCGGGACAGCCGGCGGATATTTATGGCGAAAAACTTCAAGCCTTGCATGAGGAAATGAAACAATTAAAGCCAGTGCGGAAGGTGCAAGCAGGCGTTGCAACTCAAAAAGAGCTTTTACCCGCATATACACAAATGATGATTAACGACCAGCGCCGGCGCTTGGGCGGCCGCACACAATTCACCCATAAATTCCGCATTGTTTTTGATGCCGCTCAGGCCACAGGCGGTTTTGCGGCCGCGGTTTTGCAGGAGCTTGGAGTGGAGG
This sequence comes from uncultured bacterium, assembly GCA_964393875.1. Taxonomy (GTDB): domain Bacteria; phylum Omnitrophota; class Omnitrophia; order Omnitrophales; family Aquincolibacteriaceae; genus JAHFHB01. Next base: position 1,474 of record CAYMUZ010000054.1, read on the forward strand.
TTGTTGCCCAAAATAGCAGTTCGAATCCTAGTACGACGATGAACAGCGACCCCACCTCGGCAGAAGCCATGGCCCGATTGAAGGCGATGTATAAATCGGGTTTTATCGGAGCTCAGGGAGACGGTGATTTCGACCGTTTGGGCCTGATGGATGAATCCGGGCGTATTTTAACCGCAGACGAGGTCTTGGCCGCGACGTATCTGCACTTTGTTTTGACGAATCTCCCTGCGTTAAGAAAATTACGCGATTTAAAACAGCCGGGTTTTAAAATTGGCTTAGCTCTTGACCCGCGTGCTTCATCGGCGATGCAGGAAATTCTGGATAAAATCATCAAGGATGAAGGGCTGGCGAATGTACTGTTTTACAAATTCATTCCGGCCGGCTATCCCAACCACAAGGCTTTTCTTAAAGAACAAGTGGCAGCGATTGAAAAACTTAAAGCGGACCGGCCTTCGCTGACGACGGATCCGGATATTTTAAAACTGCAGTTTACTTTGACCTCGGCCGAAGCTTCAGGCCATTTCTTCTATCTCGCGGATGAACGTTATCCAAACCAGTTTGTGGATGACGGCCTGCGCACTCTTTTCGAAATCTTGACGATGCTAGATACCATGGGTGATACCGGACATGAAGCGGAGTGGTTACAGCTTCCTCGTAAAGATCAATATACGCTTCAGGATCTTTTCGACAATTTTCCCACGCGGAACAAGGCGGTTTCTCCGGACATCCGCCATAATAAAGCTCCGCAGGGCATTGAAGCCAAGCGGTCCCTGATCAGTGAATTCCAGGCGCGCCTGCAGAGTGCTCACCCTGACCTTGCTTCCATCGAAACCGTGGTGGGCTTGGAACAGCTCAAAGACGGTGTGCGGGTCATCTTCAGAGATAAGAGTTTTGCCGTATTTCGCTTCTCAGGCACGTCAGATGAATTTACCATGAAATTCGAAGCTCAAACGAATGCGCGGTTGCTGGAAGTGATGAAAAATACGCGCGCCTTTATCCTTGCCGGTCCGCAATTCAAAGCGGCGTTTGACAGTCAGAAGGTCAATCTGGACGGATTGGATGCAGCCATTAAGGCGGTTTCACGGAGCGAAGTGCGCCTCGCCGCCAAGCCAAAGAGTCCTCCTCTCGCGGCACTGCAAAGCTCTTTAGCGGCCACGCAAGAATTTTTGGGCCAGGACCGCCCATACCGGGAGGCTCGCTGGGTGGCTGTCCATATGGTCTTTGGCTTTTTCCTGCCGGTTCCCGAGCGGCTGTTGCCGCTGGTTCTTCCGCTGCTTCAGTTTGATTTTAAGGAACCCTGGGCGGTTTCTCCGCAAGCTTGGCTTTTAGCAGTTCAGGCCCATGCCGCCCCCGCGAATGCAGGACTTAGTATCGAATTGCTAGACAAGCTTCCCGATCCGGAAACAAACGACGGCCGGCGCTATTATTTCGCCGTTCACCGAACCCTTTTGAATGTGCCGCAGCATTTTATCAGCGTCGACGCCTTGAACGGTGACGCGCTCGAAGTGCGTGGAATCAGAGAATGGTTTGTCCGCGAATACCCGGATGTGGCGGCACGGGTTGATTTTCAGGCTGTCCCCCAAAGGATAGTGGGGCAGGCGGTGCAAAGAGCCATCAACAAGGCCTATACAGCCGCCAGGCTTCTCGGAATAGCGGGCCAACCGTCCGATTTCGTCGATTCTGTTGCGATTACCGGAGCTCAGGAGTCCGTCATGAAATCGGTTATCGCAGGTCGTTTCCATATTGTGGACGATTTGCAGGGAACTAAGGCCTGGGGCCGGGCTGCTCTCTTAGAGAAACAGGCCCTTCTTACTGCGCGGCGCTTGGACGCCGCTGAAATCCGCCGGTTGAACGCCCTGGAAGATAGAGTTCTCAGCGCTGCGCGCGATTTCATGACGGAACGTGACTATGCCTTAACCCAGGCAGCCTTAGAATTAGCCTACCACGAACGCTTCGCTGTCGCCGCCTAAAAAAAGTGCCAAACTGAGTGAATCCGCCGCTATAAAAGTGGCCCAGAATCCCAACCCGGTGGCATGAAAACTCGATCTAAAAACGACACAAAAAATGGCCTAGGCAACCGGGGCCACTATACTTGCTGCCGAGTTGAGAGACCGTATCAAAACATCAAAGGTTCAGATCAAGGTGGTAGATCGTATCAGCCGTATGGAATGCCGCGTTGAACCTCGCGAATTTTCAGGCCGTCTTTTGCATGATATGGCAGATTTGTCGACGCCGGTGGGCGATATCTATGTAGAACTCTATGTCAACGATCGTGGCGAAGACAATCACATTCAACTTTTCCGTAGTGGTACGCGTGTTGTTTCGAACTTATCAGCATTAGACGCTTTTGCATGCGCACCATGGAATATGGGTTTGTTTCAGGGAATCCTTGATGTGCCCTTTCTTAATGTTACGCCCGGTACAAGAGACGGCATTATTCAGGATGATCAATTTTCAATTTTCTGCGATGCCCTTACCCCCTTGAAGGTAAAACTTCTGGAATTGAGCCAGGAACAAATGCGTGCGGAAGATGAAAAAACGAGTAAAAATATTTTGCGGTCAGTGCAAGGAGCGCTCCGGGATGCGCTTCTGGATCTGCCTCCTGAGGAATATGACTGGTTTGATCTCCATGTCAAAAGGAAACAGGCAGGGGAAGGAAGTGATGAGGAATCTGTAAAAAATGAAGAATGGATGGACAGTGGATTGCGATCCAATGAGAGAAGCGAAAAGAATGCTCAAAAGCAATTTTTTGAATTTCCGGGGCCTTTATTTTCTGCGAAAATCAGACCCGCCCGTGGTCTTGTCCCTGTCTCTGTGTCCCAAGCTTTACGGGTGATTGGTTTCGATAAAAGGCGGCGTCCCATTGAGGGGGATTTTTCAGTCCAGTGGATGATCGTCGAGGGGAAGGGGAGGTTAGATAAACACGACGGGGAAATTGTACAATTTTCTGCTCCTGGAGAACCCGGCCTCACACAGCTAAAAGCCATTGTGAAACAATCGGGAATCGTTTGTGAAACCGAATGCACGCTTACAATAGTCGAATCCCTTATCAACCGTCCGGACGCCGCGATGCTATCCAAAAAAGGTCTGCCGGAATATACGCTCGAGAACGCCCCTGGAAAGATGTGGCGTTCAAGGTTTGAAGAAAGTGATAATCTAATTGTGGTTAATAGCGGGCATCGCGACTTCATTTTTGCAAGCAAACAACGTGTTTGGAAATTACGGTATATTCTTCGCCTTTTTGCAAAAGAATTGGTTGTCCAAAATTTTGTGGGGATGCCGGCCGACCAACTTTTAGAGCGGTTAGTGGAGCTCTCTCTCTACACGGAAGAAAAACTGAGGTGGAAAATTTTGAGGCTAGCGGAAGTAGAATTTAGCTATTTCACTTTTAGCGCTATTTGAGCGAAAGATGAATTTTTTTATGAAAAAACCACTAAAGGGTTCGATTCAAACCTTCGATTGACCACTGGGACCGCTATACAGGGCTCGCAAGTGAAGTAATAACATTAGTTTATGGTTTTTGACATCGGCGGAGATCAATTTTTAATCCTTGTTTCAGCTTCAAATAGTGAAAATCTAAATAATTATTGTATATACAAATGTATGGTGATATGATGGTGAGCGGATGAAAGGACTGAAATGGAACTTGTTGAAAAGCGAACGGCTTAAGAAGACTCGAGGGATGACCTTTGACGAAATCTCAAAAGCTACGCTTATAAAAATTAAAGAGCATCCAGGGAAAGCGGGGCAACGCTTAATGCTTTTTGAAGCGAAAGGATATATTTGGGTGGTTCCATGCGTTATCACGGAGTCTGAGATCTTCCTTAAAACGCTTTATCCAAGCCGTAAATATACAAAAATGTTCAAAAGAGGTGAATTGACATGAGACAGATAAAGCTGACAAAAGACGAACGGGCAATTGAGAATGCTTTGATTCGGGGTGAATACCGGGATGTTTCAAAAGAGGAGTTTAATGACATTGCCCGTGCAGTGTCTCTTCGACGCAAGGATGCTGTTCTGAACATCCGGGTAAACAGCCAGGATTTGAAGAGTATCAAGCATAAAGCCAGAAAACTTGGGATTAAATATCAAACATTCATTTCTGAGCTTTTACACCGCGTCGCGCATAATTGAAAGTATTAAATGACCGCTTAAAGAGTAAAAGTCGTACATGTTCATCTGCGAAATAGTCGTGTATGAATTTTAAGGAATGCAGCATAATTCTCTATGGACAAACAAGTTAAGCCATTAAAAATTTCCATCAAAACCTTCGGATGCCCCCGCACCGATGTGCGGGGACTGCGCCATGACAGACTTGACGTCTGTCTATGGCGTTTGAATGGACGGCATGAATAAAGAAAAATTAAAGGTGTCCATTCAAACCTTCGGATGACCGCTGGGTTAGCGTCTACACTCTTTTGTGTGAAATCCTGAGAAAGCTTTATCTTTAAACTCCCGCTTAGATTCCTCTGTATCTTTCATCGCAATCGGCCGTTCATCAAATCATGAGCACGGACCGCAAACAAACAATCCTCGTACTTGGCGCCACGGGCTATGTGGGCAAGCGTCTTATTCCGCAGCTATTAGAAGCAGGGTATAGGGTCAGGGCCGCCGGGCGCTCGGTTGGCAAACTTAAAACCTCCTTTTGGAGCAACCATCCTCTGATTGAGTTTATCTCTTGCGATGTTTTGGATGCATCCTCATTAGAAAAAGCATGTGAAGGATGTTCGGCCGTTTATTATCTGGTCCATTCCATGAGTCCAGGACAAAAGGATTTTGCTGAAACAGACCGCAAGGCAGCTGCAAATATGGTTAAAGCTGCTGAGAAAGCGGGGTTGGAAAGAGTCATTTACCTTGCGGGCTTGGGCGAAGAAGGAAAAGATTTAAGCAAACACTTAAAATCAAGACGGGAAGTCGAAGAAATACTTAAAAGGGGAAAGGTCCCCGCAACAATTCTGCGGGCCGCGATGATTATTGGATCCGGAAGCGCCTCCTTTGAAATTCTTCGCTATCTCGTAGATCGTTTACCCATGATGATCACGCCGCGCTGGGTCAGCACTGAGAGCCAGCCGATAGCGATCCGCAATGTACTTTATTATCTTGTCGGATGCTTGCGAGTTCCCGAAACGATCGGCCAAACACTTGATATTGGAGGGAATGAAATTCTGACTTATCGGAAACTCATGGAGATTTATGCGGAGGAAGC
>CAYMUZ010000055.1:0-9157 GCA_964393875.1 uncultured bacterium
GGGTGCCAGCTGCTTACCGATGCTTCCCTGGCATCGGAAGCACAGTACCCGAGCATAAGCCGAGGGTGCTAGTATAGCCTCGGCCTTTTCCCTAGTAAACCTCTCTGTATCTGCTCAAAACAATCTGCGTATTGCCGCTAGGGCTATTTACCTCTAAAATACGCCCCATGCCCATCGTTGCGGACCTGCACGTCCACTCTAAATACAGCCAAGCTGTTTCACCACGCATGGATCTGGCTGAGCTTTTACGCCAGGCGAAAATCAAAGGCGTGGATGTCATTGGCACGGGTGATTTTACACACCCCCTTCATTTTCACGCCATCGAATCAGAATTGGAACCTGCCGAACCAGGTCTTTTGCAATTGCGAAAGATAAAAAGCCGCGTACGCTTTCTGCTTACGGCAGAGGTCTGTAATATTTTTTATTCCAATACCAATCAGGAGAAAAGAATTCATACTCTGGTACTTGCGCCCTCGCTCGAGATAGTGCGCCAGTTGAATCGGGAGCTTGCCGCTTGGGGGCACCTGGAAGAAGACGGCCGCCCCACTTTTCGACGCCACGTCAAAGATCTCGTTCGCCTGGCACGGGGCATTCACCCGGAAATTTTGTGCATCCCCGCGCATTTATGGACTCCCTGGTATTCTCTTCTGGGTTCCAATTTCGGATTTAACTCATTGGAGGAATGTTTTGAGGAAGAGACTCCAAACATTCATGCGATAGAAACAGGCCTTGATTCGGATCCTGCCATGAACCGCCGCGTGCCACAGCTGGATGGCGTGACCTGCGTTTCCTTTTCAGACGCCCACTCCCCGGAAAAAATCGGCCGCGAAGCCACCGTGTTTGGGACAACCTTAAATTATCACAAGATCATCAGCGCAATTCGCACACGGGATCCTGAAAAACTGCTTTACACCATTGAAGTCGACTCGCGTTATGGAAAATACTATTGGGACGGGCACCGCCGCTGCGATCACACGATGGAGCCCGCTGAAACCCGACGGCAGAAGTACCTTTGCCCTGTCTGCCGCCATAAAACAACCGTTGGCGTACGACACCGCGTAGAGGCATTGGCTCAACGCCCGGAAAGTTTCGCACCGCCCTCCCCCATCCCCTTTAAAACGATCTTACCTCTCGAAGTGATTCTCGCAGACGCGCTGGGAAAAGATGTGCAGTCAAAAACAGTCGAAACCGAATATGGAAGGCTGATTCATCAACTGGGGTCGGAGCTTTACATCCTGCTGGAGTGTGCCGAAGAAACTTTGCGGCTGGCGGCTCCCACACTTATCGCGGAGGCCATTCTAGCGGTTCGCACCGGCCATTATTCTTTCACACCGGGGTATGACGGCGTGTGGGGAAAGCCATGCATTATTCCAGAGGATCGGCGACTTGTTTTTTCGCGGCCGCAAATGGAAATGTTCTAGCACCCTCGCTTATGCTCGGGTACTGTGCTTCTGGTGCCAGGGAAGCACCGGTAAGCAGCTAGCACCCTCGGCTTATGCTCGGGTACTGTGCTTCTGGTGCCAGGGAAGCACCGGTAAGCAGCTAGCACCCTCGACTTATGCTCGGGGCTGGGTTCATGCTGAAAAAGGGAGGGGATGGGGATTGGGGATGTTTACCCGGTGAGCGAGTAAAAACCCTGCCCTTTCACGGCGAGATCAAGCAGAAGCGGCGCGGGCTCGAAACGGTCGCGGTTGACTTCTACAGAAAACCTTTTCAAGTCGTCAACAATCTTGGGCAGGCCAACCGAATCTGCGTAGTGCAAAAGCCCGGCTCGAAACGGTGGAAACCCAGTTCCCATGACCATACCGATATCCACCGTAGCGGGACCGTCGACAACTTTTTCTTCAAGACAGCGAGCCGCTTCATTGATCATAATGGTCATCATGCGTTTCAGCACATCTTTTTGAGAAATGCTTCCCTTGGCGGCGCCCAAACGCACTTCCAGATTTGGTGTTTTCTTTTTACCGTCATACACATAAAAACCACGGCCGGACTTTTTACCCAACAACCCCTGCCCCTTCACGGTTTCAAGAATGCCCGCAACTTTCATGCGGGCTCCGAACGCCTCTTGAAGAATATGCGCCACTTTGTACCCAACATCAATACCCACTTGATCGACAAGTTCAATCGGCCCCATGGGCATGCCGAACGACTCAGCAATAGAGTCTAGCGTTTCCGGCGAAACCCCTTCCTCCATCAGATAAGCCGCTTCGTTGAGGTAGGGCAGCAGTAGCCGGTTCACCAAAAAACCAGGGGCGTCTTTGACGACGATCACTGTTTTTCCGAGCTGGCGTGAAAACTGAACCGTACGTTCAATCGTCTCATCTGAGGTCTGCACCGCACGAATGATTTCAATAAGCGGCATACGATTGACCGGATTAAAAAAATGCAATCCGACCACACGCTCCGGATGACGCGTTCCCTCTGCCATGCGCGTCACCGAAAGCGACGACGTATTCGATGCCAGCACCGTTTCAACTCCGCAGAGCTCACCAAGTTCTTTAAAGACTTTTTGTTTAATCCCAAGGTCCTCGACAACCGCTTCGATCACAACATCGCTTCTGCGGAAACCCTGCAGTGTCAGCCCTGTAGAGATCAGAGCCATTTTCTGATCCATCTCAAATTTTTTCACTTTGCCACGTTTCATACCTGATTTGTAAATGGATGCCGCCTCGCGCAGCGCCCCACCCAGAGCCTTGTCTTGGATGTCTTTAACCCGCACAGGGATATTACGGTTGCTCACAAGCTGGGCAATGCCACCCCCCATCACACCCGCACCGACCACGCCGACTTTTTTGACCGGTGCTGTTTTTATTTTAACAGCCGTCCAAGCCAATTTTTTGTAGCGTTCGCTCATAAAAAAAAGCTTGATCAGATTCTTAGAGACCTGCGTCGTCCCAAGCCTTGAGAAATGCTCACTCTCCAACCGGTAAGCCTCCTTGTTTATCGCACCATAGGTCTTTTCAATCAGGCCGATAATTTCAAAGGGCGCGGGATAAAACCCTTTCGTGCGTTTAGCAACATCGGCCCGCGCGCGCCGAAAGACCAGCGCACGGCCCACGGGGTTGTCTTCCAGAAAAGCGGTCATGATGTCTTTTTTACGCGGTTTGATGGCTTTCTTGCCTTGGAGAGAACGTGCAAAACGGAGCGCATCTTCCAGCAGAGTTCTCTCTGGAAACAATTGATCTACCATGCCGTTTTTAAGCGCGTCTTTGGCAGAATTAATTTTCCCGGCCAAGATCAACGGCAGGCCGCGAACTAGCCCAACCAGAGCGGGCAGGCGAATGCTTCCGCCAAAACCCGGCAAAATTCCAAGGTTCACTTCGGGAAGGCCTATTTTTACATTGTCAGAAAAAGAGGCAACACGGTGGCTGCAGGCCAAAGCCAGTTCATAGCCCCCCCCAAGACAAGCCCCGTTGATCACACAAACCGTCGGAATTTTCAGATCTTCCAGCGCCTGAAGAATCTGTTTTCCCTGCTCAGCCTTTTCAAATGCCTCTTTTTCAGTAGAAATGTTTTCGATTTCGTTAATATCTGCACCCGCAATAAAAATGCGTCTTTTTGCGCTTACGATCACAAGCACCTTGAGGTCATTGCGTTGCACAATGGCTTTCACGACCTCGTGGAACTCTGCCAAGTGCTCGCTCGTCAGCACGTTGACTTCCGTCCCCGGCTTATCAAAGGTCAAAATGCCTGTTCCCTCTTCGGCACGTAAGTGCCAGGCTGTGCTCATCCGTTTCTCTCCAGGACTAATGCACCGCCCTGTCCCCCGCCGATACACAAAGAGACCAGGCCGCGCGTCAATCCCCGCCGTTTCATTTCTTTCAAACAAGTCAGAATCAAACGTGTTCCACTCACCCCTACCGGATGCCCGAGTGCAATCCCTCCGCCGTTGACGTTGATCGATGCCGGGTCGATGGCCCCCAAAGGTTTACGGCCAGGATAATATTTCTCAGCAAAGCGCTGACAGTCCATGGCCGCTAGACAGGCCAACACTTGAACCGCAAACGCCTCATTCAGCTCAAAAAGCTGGATATCCTTCATGGAAAGCCCGGTTCGTCTCAAAACTTTTTCAATCGCAAAGGCCGGCCCCAGACCCATTTCACTGGGTTCAAGACCGGCATAGTCATATCCCGCAACAGTCCCAAGAATGTCATACCCGAGAGATTTGGCTTTGGCCTCTTCCATCACAAGCACGGCACAAGCCCCATCCGTAATCTGTGAAGAGTTGCCCGCCGTCACGGTTCCGGAGTAACGGTCAAACACTGGCTTGAGTTTACCAAGTTGTTCCATCGTCAGATTTTCGCGCACACCATTATCTTCCTGTACAAACTTTTCATACTTGGGTGCAAGCGGCACACTCATCATCTCTTCGCGAAATTTTTCACGCGAAGAAATCACGCGTTGGTGGCTTTCAAGCGCAAAGGCATCTTGTTGTCTGCGTGAGATTCCAAATTTTTTGGCCAATACCTCGGCCGTCTGCCCCATGTTGAGTCCGCACACAGGATCTGTCAGCGCCAGCTGCAGTGCCGCCACGGGCTGGAAATGTTTTAACCGAAACTTGGAAAGCACTGTAAGCCGTGCAACCACGGTTCGGGCTCTGGAAAGCTCCATGAAAATTTTGGCCGCGTCCTTGCTAAAAATCAGCGGGGCGTTTGACATTGATTCTGCACCGCCAGCAACGACCACTTCATTCTGTCCCGCCTGAATTTTTTCTATCGCGCTGGTGACTGATTCAAATCCGGACGCACAATTACGATTTACTGTGTAGGCTTTTTTGTCGATCGGAATGCCGGCATAAAGGCTGATGACGCGGGCAACATTGGCGGCATCAATGGGCTGCCCCACACAACCCATGATGACTTCATCTACCTGAGCAGGATCAAAATCGGTGCGTTCCAGCAGCTCGCGTACACACATTCCACCCAGTTGCTGAGCCGGGATCGAGTCGAACAAGCTCCAGGCCTTGATAAAAGGCGTGCGAACCCCGTCGACAATGGCAATGCGTTTCATAAAAAGTTCTCTTCAAAAAAGGGGCTGGCAGCAACGGGGACAAATTGGAAGTCAGACATTTTCTTTTCGCCCCATCCCTTTTTTTCCCATGAAAAAGTGTTGGGGTACTTATCGACCTTTTCGGCAAAGACTAAATCAGAGATTACCCCGCCGTCCGCCTCGCGTGAGAAAACAGCAAGACTTATGATTTTTTAAAGAGCCTTAGAAGTAGTCTCAGGCAGTTTCGGCTCAGGAAGTAGGGTGCGGCGCTACGACTGGATTCTTTTTATGGGCAGACGGCATTTGTGAATCAGCATTTTCAAGGTTTCGGAGGTAACGCTCAGGATGCTTTTTGAAGGCTCTTACACAACTACCGCAGCAAAGATAAATACGCTGGCCCTGATAATCCACATAGAGCTTCTGACGCACCGTGTGCCCGGGCATCACCGGGCACACGGTGTTGGGTAAGACATTGGCACCGACATACACCGTTCCAACCGCACAGAAAACAAGGAGTACACAAATGAGCCGTTTCATGAGCATCACCCTATCGGAATGCCGACGCTGACGCGCCCTTGAAAATTGTCGGCCACCTGGTTGGCGCCGATCAAAACACCTGCGGCGATCCAAAAATACTTAGATTCATAAGCCAGCGTTGGGCCCAGGGCAATTTCATTTTTATTCACACTTGGATTCCAATACTGCCCAACCACTTCAAGCCCGGCATGAACCCCCTCAACCAATTCGTAATTAGCGCCCAGCGAGTATTCGTGCTCGGTACGCCCTTTATGGCCGAGCTTGGACTCCATAATTTGGTTGTAAGCCACGTTAAGTTTTCCGAAATCTTTTGATAAAACAACCTTACCTTCCAAAACGTGCGGAGCCCCTTCAAAGCGCTCCTGCGGCTCATATTCATATTCAAGATAGATCAACGGATCAACCCAGTATTTCCCTTTTTCTCCGAGACTGTACTTGGTCTCAAATTTAAAACCCCCATATTTCGTCGTGTCTTTCTTGGCCACTCCGTCATCATCAACCCCTGCGTGGTTGCCTGTGTTCCAGGCTTCGTAGTGGGCAATATTCAAGCGATCCGTCACGCCATACTCCAGCTCTTCTTCATACTTCCAGGTATTTTCACCCGAATGTCTGCCCATATCCGGCACCTTAACCTGGGTATGACTCTCCACTTCAAAAGCCCCTTGGGGCAGTGTCTGATACTCCTGGGTCCAAACATAAGTCCGCGCATGCGCCCATGCCTCACGCTGCATAGTCCCCAAAACTCCCATTGTCAGCATCAGCGCTAAGAACCAGCGAGTCGCCACGCGAACGCTATTTTGATCGTCGTTCAAAGGAAAATCACTCATACACTTGCCCCAGCACTCTTCGTCACATTTTTTTGAATTTTATCGGCCAACCAGACCCCACAAAGCCAGAGCGCACAAAAAAAGACCATGCTGGGTGTAAACCACTTCCCATACAACCCTTCCGGAGAAAAAGGCTCTGTGGCCAGATGCAAAGCTTCGCTGCCGGGCAAAAGCCCTGCTTCCGTGAACTCATGGAACGAATAAATCAGAATCTGCACGACAAACAGCATGAGAAAAATCGCTGTCACCTGGAAGAACCACTTAACGTTAATCAAATGACCGCAGCGCAGCCACAGCAGAGACATCGCCGCAGCCCCCACCACGCCTGCTGCGATGCCCGTGACGCTCTGAGGCTCATGAATTTGAATCAGCAGCAGTGCGGTTTCCATCCCTTCACGCGAAATCATAAAAACGGTAAAAGCAAAAACACCCCAAAATGCAGTCCGGCCAAATTTGTCAACTGTCCGTGTCGAAAGAGCCTGCTCCATCTCGCTTTTTAACCGATGAGCCGTTCGCCACATGTGAATCACGAAAAAGGCAATCAGCAGCGCGGAAACAACTCCAAAAATCCCTTCCCACAAAGGCCCGTTGGCACCACGCCAAAGCCAATACCCAAGAGCCGCACTCGTGAGGATCGAACAAGCAACGCCCCAGGTGACAGCAAAAACAAGCTCGCCGCGGCCCGTTTTCTGAAGGTAGCTTAGAATAATCATTACGATTAAAAACGACTCGAAACTTTCCCTCAGCACCACAATAAATGCTTGAAACATACTTGCTCCCTTGAACTTTAAAAATCGTTCCATCGCCCGCTCCGCAAAGTTAAGATTTAATCCTAACTAGAATTAATCTTACTAAGACACCGTTTGATTGTCAAATGTATTTTTAAGATGTCACTGTTTAGCGGATAGCAGCAAATCGAAGAATAGGGCTGGAGTTGCCTTGCCGATGGTGAAAATAAGTTCAATTCGGACGATGCAGCGCCGCCCGTCTACCGTGTGATTCCCATGGAATGTCCCCCCCAACTACGCGGCACGCTCAGCGGCCCTACGCGCCAACATCTGATTCACGATGCCAGCAATCAGGCCCAGGTTTATTTTGAAAGCGGCCGTGCTACCCTGACCCGTCATTTGAATCAAATCGGCTTGGGTTATTTCTGAGGCGAATAGCTTTTTGAGTAGTGCCGCTTTCAACGCGGGCCGAGTCAGCTTCTTTGCTCCTTTTTCCCCTTTGCTTAAATCAGCGAGGATGCGTTGAGCCGTGGCGGTGTAGCGGCCGAATAACTTCAGCATTTCACGGTCGTTCTCAAAGGGCCGCAGACTCACCGCGGTAAGGTCTACGCCCAGACCAAGGTAGTCTGGAATCATCGTCGTCGTTTGGGCGTCTAATTGAGCCACAGGAATTACGTTCTGTTCATCGCCGGAAAGCACGGGAGCTGGCTGACGCGTGTTTAAATTGCGTACTTTTAAACCTGCTGCACGCATAGACTCCGTTACCTCGCCCCTACTAGAACCCTCAACGAGGACTTCGCCGTCAGGCGCATGCTTGAGTGCATCAATATAACCTTCCATGAAGGCCTCAAGAACCCCGGCCTCAAGACCCTCAGGAATGACAATGCCAACCGCATAAGAAAGCGTGATATCTTTGGTCCTTTGATCCAGCTGAGTTATCAGCGTTTCAAACACCTCACGTTTGACCAGGTCAATGTGTAATGCAAGTTGACTTTCAAAACTGTTAGGATCCCCCGTTTTTTGATAGGCCCGGATCAACACATTTAAATCCGCCGCGCTCAAGCGTAATGACGCAGCAGATTCTCCCGCTTCCAGCGGGAGGAGCGATAGAGCTGTTTTTCGAACGACTTCAAGGCGCTCAGCAGGCCCTGTCTCTTGCTGCGCATTTGCGGAACGTCGGGCTGTATCTTTCGCTTTGGGCTGACTACTCTGGACTGAAGCGGTTCGTCGCACTTCGGAACGAACAAGATAAGGCTGCAGTCTTTGAGAAAGACGGTCTTGGGCGCTGGCGATAGAATCTACCCAAGACGGAGCATCCTGATAGTCCGCTTGAACAAGGCGCATCTGCGTAACCGAGGCTGAAAGAAAGTGCACTTCGATCTCTGCTCCTTCTGATACCGTTTGTTTTTGTTGGAGCGATAGCCATTGCTTTTGTGGATGGGCTTTGGAATAATCCAACACTGCAAGATAAAACTCCGCGCGATTCCTTGACTGTTCCATCAAACGCATCAGTAAGGGTGGACTCACTTTTTCGGGAGTCTGCTGACCCCGCTGGTCGAGAACCCGCGCGCGGTCCCCTTTTTCCACGGCAAGCGTATCATACCGATTATTCATGGCTTGAAATCTTGAGTCTTCTTCAACCCAGTCCCAAATATTAAGATCCATAATCCTTGTCGCAAGGGCCAGATTGCTCGCAATCTGTAAATCGTCGTCTGTTAATGAAAGATAGTTAATCGTGGTAACGGCTGCAGGGTGTGTCTTGTCCCAACCTACCCTCTTAATAATTTTAGCAGCCCCACGTAAAAGCGTGCGAGCGTCTTCTGTTATGGGGTTGGTATTTAATTGTAGAACCCTCACAGGCAAGCCCGGCAGAACAAAAGCCGATACGTTTTGCCAGTCTTCTTTAGATTTCAAAGCCTTCTCAAGGTTATTATTTATGGCTCTTCCGGAATTTTAGTGGGTAAATATTGATCATTTCTCGAGGGAAAAGCTCTTTAAAAACTTGTCCTGTTTAGGTTGACGGTGGTAATGTTGAGACTTATGAAAACCAAGACCACCTTTAGTCAGCTCTAC
>CAYMUZ010000056.1:0-3406 GCA_964393875.1 uncultured bacterium
ATTAAAAGCACGCCCCAAAATAAAACGCGAAAAATCAATAGAGTGCCTAGGGCCACGGCCAGAAAACCTGCGAAGATCAGCATGGGTTCGGAGAAAAAAGTCAGATGCGGCCGTAGAAATGTCACGGCTTGCGGATAAAATTCGAGAGTTAATGCCAGAGTCAAGAGAAGCGACAGTGCTTCCAGAAAAGCGCGCGTAAATCCTTTTCTTAAACCGCTAAAAAAACCTGTGATCAGCGCGACAGCGCAAAGCCAATCAATCCAGCGCAAGTGACTGAAAAGAGATTTCCAGGCCGTGCTTTCAAAAATTTGATGGTAAAGCGAGTTTAAGAATTCCATGGGTTTTCCTCTAGCACTTGCGCTTGTTGCGCGAGCACAGCCCCTCGAATGATAAGGAAACATTCGTAGGGGCTAGTGCCAGCAGTAACCGGGCTGTTGAAACGGCCGCGATAACGGCCGTAGGAACGCGCAAAATATGCGGCCCCAGATTAACTTGTGAAAAACAAAGCCCTTGGGCCTGCGCGGCCTGCCGGGCTTTGCGGATTTCATTTTCCGAAAAGCCACCTTCAGGGCCGATAAAAAGATTCAGGCGTAAGTCTTCAACGTTTTTTTTGCTTTGAATGGCCCCCAGCCAGACGCCCCATCCGAGCGGCTCAGAAACTTCCGGATGAAAAAAAACAGCCTCTCCGTCGGGTTCCAATTCAGCCATAGCAGCTTGCATTTTTTCAGGCTTAAAGACAGCCATAAGCCGTGTGTTTGCGGACTGTTTGGCGGCCTGGCGGACTATTTTATACCATCGTTCAAGGACCTTCTCTTCTTTTTCATTCGAAAGCAAAACCACGGTCCGTTCCGTAACCACCGGCCGGAACTCGTCCACGCCGAGTTCCTGACACTTTCCAACTAAGTCGTCCATTACGCCCTTGGCCGCAAAAGCGATAAAAAGGCGAATCAACGGCCCCTGCCGTCCGGAATGCGCTGTGCTAAGCCCCACAATGCCCACCCAAGCACTGCCGTCGGTTTCATAAGTCTCGATGGCCGCCACAGCCTCCTGCCCCCCCTCGTCGGTAAGAAGCAGGGAATCTCCGGGCTTTAAACGCAGGGTTTTTTGAAAATGGCGGGCTTCGGCAGCAGGAATTAAAATTCGCTGGCCTTGGGAAAGGATAGGTCGTTCAGAAAAGAAACGCCTTAGGCGCCGCTGGGCTTTCATGGGTAAGACTTTAACACAAAATCAAAGCAGGAGGAAACCTGACAATAGAAGATTCTGCATGCGCGGAACAGCGGAAGATCAGCTAGCTTTCTCTTCTTTAGGTTTGGCCGCCTTGGGTTGGCGAACCACATTTTGAGCCGTCGGGCCTTTGGGGCCGTCGCTTAGATCAAACGTGACTTCTTCACCGCTTTTCAAGGTTTTATAGCGATCACCCTGAATGGCTGCGTAATGGACGAATATGTCTTTATCGAGGCCCTCTTTAACAACGAAACCATAGCCTTTAACATTGGAGAACCACTTCACTTTGCCCTTTTCCGACATTCCTAACCTCCGGCCTACTTCACCTTGTGTTTCAAAATCAGACCCGGCTTAAAGACTACGACCCGTTTTTCCGGCACAGCCACTTCTTGACCTGTCCGCGGGTTGCGCCCAATACGGCCCCGGCGTATCTTGACTTTAAAAACGCCGAAATTACGCAATTCCACCGTATGCCCCTCTTCCAAACTCTCGACAATCACATCCAGTGTTCTTTGAACGATTTTTTTTACATCAATCTGGGTGAGATTAGTCGCATTGGAAACTTTCATCACAATATCTTTTTTGGTAATACTTCCGGGTGTTGCACCTGACGAAGGCTGCTCGTGATTTTCCGTCATGTTCGTCCCCTTTGGATGCTTGGCCGCTGCTTTTTTTTTAACTTATTGCAGCATTTAGAGATGCGTTAAACTAGCAAAACAGTTTTCGAATGTCAAGCGCAAAACCGTATGTCGTCGATGCTAACTTATGATACGGCATAACGTTATAAAACTGTAGCGGGGAAATTGAGAAGAAATGGGAAGGGCGGAAGGTCTTGTCTAACTTCTTTCCTAACAATCAGTTCTGGAATTTTTCCCCCACCTTAATCCTCCCCCGAAAAGTCCGCTACTGGAACACAGCGGATCCGTCCGAAGAAGTAATGGCGGACACGGGGGAGGAAACACTAGATTTCTTTACTTTCCCCCGCCCCGCGTTCTCCAGGGGAGGAACTGCTTTTTCTCTCCCCCCGTGCTCTTCGGGGGGAGGTAGGAGGGGGGGGGCCTTACGCCCTCTATCTGATTTTTACGGCATTTTCGCCGACAAGTTTTTCCAAAGCCGCAAAAAGATCATCCGTGGCTTCCACGCGGACGTCATCGCCGGAGTCCACCACAGCCGTACGGCCTTGCGGGTCGCGAAAGGTCAGATAAACCGGCGTTTTTCCCTTATGCTTCACAAGCACGGAACGGATGTCCGTCAAAAGTGCGGGGTCCATGCCCGCGGTCTGAAGATCGATCGAAACAAGCCGGGTATAGCGCTTGGGCACTTCTTCCAACGGCGCGATTTCATCGGCGAGCACCTTGGGTGTTTCGTCCCGGGCATTGATCTTTCCGCGCACAAAAATCAGCGTATCCGGTTTGAGAAGGCCGGAAACATTCTGATAAATGCTGGGAAAGACGACGATTTCGCAGGAACCGCTTAAATCCTGCAAAGTCACAAAAGCCATCTTGTCGCCTTTCTTGGTCACAATTTCACGGATTTGATCAATGATGCCGCCCAGCGAAACCTCCGCCTGATCGCGAAACTCTGCCAGATTCTCCGTGCTGGCACTGGCATAATTTCTGAGAATCTTGGCATGCCTTGAAAGCGGATGGGCCGTCACGTAGAATCCCATCAATTCACGTTCGTAAGTCAGAAGCTGATTTTCGGGCCACTCGGGGATGTCCGGTAATACGGCTCCGGATTCTTCAAAAGCCCCGCCTCCCCCGCCAAAAAAAGACAGTTGTCCCCGGCTCTGGTCCCGATGAAAGCTCGTGGCCATTTCAAGCGTGGCATCCAAAACCGTCATTAATTGGGCGCGATGGGCGCCAAAGCAATCCATCGCGCCGCATTTAATCAAACTTTCCAGTACCTTGCGATTACAGACGCGCAAATCCACCTTCTTGACAAAATCAAGAAAAGATTGAAAAACACCCTCTTTGCGAAATTGCAGAATGGAGTCAATGGCCGTCTGCCCCACATTCTTGACCGCAGCCAGGCCGAAACGAATGGCCGTTGCCGTGCAGGTAAATTCCGCATAACTTTCATTCACGGAGGGCGGCAAGACGGTAATGCCCATGCGCTTGCACTCTTCAATGTAGCGCACAACTTTATCGGTATTGCCCATTTCTGAAGTGAGCAGCGCGGT